>CANQHS010000037.1 GCA_947623795.1 uncultured Clostridia bacterium
CCCCCCAAATTCTATTTCATCCATAATGGCACTGATTTGTGGCTCAAGTGGTGAAATATTTGGGTTTTGCCGCTAAAAGTGGTGTTCTTTTTTCATTTTGGCGGAGAGTGAGGGATTTGAACCCTCGCGCGCAAAGCCAATTGGCACAAGGCCTTTTTTGACGCTTGCTTGTTGATTATAGCAAATAAAATTTTAGTTGTCAACCTAAAAAACAAAATTTTTAAATTTTCTTTTGTGTGTTGCAAAGCAAGTTGGTCAACTTAGGTGCGATGCAATTTGAAACATTTTCGAAATTGAAAATATTTTAAGCGGAAACGTTAAATTTTAACAAAAAACAGCAAAAAATATGGTAAATTGCCTATAAAAATGAAAAAGACCGCTGATGCGGTCTTTAAAGTTGGAACTATTCGCCCATTGTATAGTAACTGCCTGAATGCTGAGTGGCAGGGAATCTTTTACCTTTTTCTAGGTAAAGGCTACCACCATTATGGCCGTTTTCATCGTAGGCAACATATGTTGCAGACTTTGGAACGACATCTCCAGGGGTCCATTTTTTAGACATATAGCACCTCCTTAGGTGTATTTTGTGTAGGTTGTAGCTAAATATTCGTGCGTTTTATTTGCAAATTTTGGAAATTGAAAATTTCATTGCAAAAATTGTAAGAATATGATATAATTTTTATATGTTAAGGCTAATTAATGTTCCATCATTCTACTCGTCACTATATATGGTGGCGGATTTTTGCCGCGAACACGACAAAGTGGAGATTGTTGTTCGGGACAAACTTAGCCTTTTTATGGAAAAATTCATATTTGAAAAGTTGAACATATCTGCAAGTTTCAATATAAAGGTCAGCACACTCAATAGATTCGCAAAACGCAACCTTGAAGTAGACAAAAATAGCCAGATTTCAAAAATTGGCGCAATCATTTTAGTGCATAAACTATTAAATGAGCATATCGATGAATTTGAAATTTTCAAAAACAAGGCATATTCTTTTAGTTATGCGGATGAAATTTTTAAAACAATCGGCCAGTTGAAATCGTCAAAGATAAGTTTTGACGAAATGAAGGCTTTTAAAAGCGAGGACGTGCAACTGAATGGGAAAATTAAAGATTTAGCACGGATTTTTGAACTGTATGAAGAGAACAAGGCGGGCAAACTCGATTCGACAGATATGTTTTTGATGAGTGCGTTTTATCTGGACGATATAGAAAATGAAAACATTATTTTTGCAGGTTTTGATGATTTCACTGCCATTGAATATTCGATTATTGAAAGGCTGGCATTGAAAAACGATGTCAATATTGTGAACTATTTTTCAACAAGCGGCAACAGGCACATTTTTAATGGCGAAGTTTTAAGTCAATTGAAAAATATTGCATATACAGCAGAAATTGGCTTTGCGGTTGAAACACCCAAAATTAAAAATGAAGATTTAAAAACTTTTTTGGAAAAGAATTTATTTTCGTTTGAAAACAACACAATAAATTTGAAGGAAGAAAGAGTTAAAATTTTTGCGGGCAAAAGCGTTGCGGACGAAATTGAATTTGTTGCTAGGGATATAAAAAACAAGGTTATTGCGGGCAAAAAATTTGATGATTTTGGCATTGCAATTTTCGACCTTGAAAGTGCCAAAAAAGTTAACGAAATTTTCACAAAATATGACATCAATTTTTATCTTGATAATGAACTTAAATTTACAAATAGCATTTTGTTTAAATTCTTTTGTTCAGTGTTCAAATACAATTTGGAAGGCTACAATTTGGTTAATTTGATAGACATAATAAACTCGCCATTTTTTGATATTTTAGAGAGCAAAAAAGAAAAAATTATTGAAAAATTATCCCTTTTAAAATTTAGAGCGAAGATAGACGAAAAAACGAATGTTGATATCGATAATTTTGATGATTTGAAAATGTTTTTGCGCTATTTGGACTTTAATAAAAATGACGATGTTGAATCGATTGTTGGCAAAATAAATAGCGCAATTTTGAACTTAAAAATTGATGAAAAATTAAACTATCTTGCCGAGAAAAAAACGAATTTGCAAGATAAAATTTTGTTAACAAAATCGGTTGAAGTTTTAAATGCGCTTTTATGTGATATTTATTCGTTTTATAAAGAGGCAGACATCGATACTTTTTATGACATTTTTTCGTCCGCGTCAACAATCACAAATTTCAATAATTTGCCGCTCACGATTGACGCTGTTAAAATTGTTGACGCGAACAACAACTTGGAAATTTTTGATGAACTATATATTGTTAATTGCACGCAAGCGACGGCGCCAAATCTAAAATTTGATTGTGGCATAATTCTAGACGGGGAAATAGAAAAACTGAACTTCAAAAACAAACTCAATCCAACGATTGCTCATATCAACAAGTTATCTAAATTGAGGCTTTTTAATCTTGCAACGATGTTTGAAAATTCACTTACTGTTACATATTCATTTTTGCCAAGCGAACTGATAAAAGAATTGACAAAAATCCAATTTAAAAAAGAAAATTTAAATGAAAAAAGCGAAACGAATTTTAATAAATATGTTGCTTTGTCACAAGGCGACTACATTGAAAGTTTGTGCAAGTTTGATAACACAAATAAATTGCTAAACAATGTTGTTCTTCAAAAAGATTTCGAGATTGATGAAGAGAATAAAAATGTCTTTGATTTAAAAACGATTTCCGCTTCGCAATTAGAGAATTATTTTCATTGTCCTTTCAATTATTTTTTGAACAATATCTTAAAAATTCGCCCAAGTTTGGATAATGAAATTTTGTCGGTCGATGTGGGAAATATTCTGCACGAAATTTTGTTTGAATATTACAAAAAGGATAAACAAGTTGGTGACATATATGAGTTTTGCAAAAAGCAAGTTTTTAGTTATATCGAAAAATTTGAGCGACTAAAAATTAACATAGAAAGCCCAATTATAATCAACTTAATCGACGAGGCTGTGCGCGTTATTAATGGGTTAAATTATATTGACAAAAACACACTTTTTAAACCTCTCAAATTTGAATATGAATTTAGCAACAAAATTGGCGGAGTAAACATTGTTGGCAAGGTGGATAGAATCGACGAATTTAACGATTTAATTCGAATTGTGGATTATAAATCTGGACGAGCAAACGCGAGTGTGGGCGAACTTTATTATGGCGACAAATTGCAATTGTTTTTGTATTCGCTTTATGTGGAGCAGAACTTGAAAAAACGCGCGGTTGGCGGATTCTATTTGCCACTTCATAATGCGTATTCGCGTGGAGTGGCTTCGCCTTATTCTTTAAAAGGATTCTATATAAACGAGCCTGAAATTTTAAAGGCGATGGACGTTCGCCTTGGCGAAAACGACAAGAGCGATATTGTAAACATTCGTTTGTCCTCAAGCGGCAAAGCAAGAAAGACGATAGGCTATAAAGAACTTGAATCAAGCGAGATGGATCGATTGCAAGACTATGCATATAAGATAAGTGAAGCCGCTATTGGCGAAATTAAATCGGGATATATTGCTCCGCGACCTAGTGAGGATAGTAATCCGTGCGAATTTTGCGCTTATAAGCACATTTGCTTGCATGATAGCTCGGGAATTAAATTTAGAGCAGCAAAGAAAGTAAATTTGGATAGTTTTAAGGAATGATATGAAAATTCAAGATGATATTTTAAATTCAACATCTAAAAATGAATTGGTTAGTGCGGGTGCGGGCAGTGGGAAGACCACTGTCATGATAAATAAAATTTCCAATTTGATTATCGAAAAACATGTGCCTGTTGAAAATTTTTTGGTGGTTACATTTACGGTTCTTGCGGCAACAGAGATGAAGGAAAGGCTAATTAAGAATTTGCAATCGAAATTGGAAGAATCTAATGACAAAGAAAACATTTTAAATGTCATTGAGCAGATAAAAACTGCCAGCATAGACACAATAGACGGCTTTAATAGCAAAACAATAAAGAAATATTTTTATGAATTGAACATATCTCCAAACATAGAGATTATTTCTGACGCAACGCGAGATTATTTCTTGATGAAAGCCATGCGAAAAACCATTGAGCAATACTCAAAAACGGACAAAATTAATATTTTGTTAGATTTGTTTGGCGGCAACAGACGAAACTTTAAAAGCTTGGAAGAAATGATTTTGTCGATATATTTTAAAGTTGTAAATTTGTATGACTACAATAAGTTTTTGACGGACTCAATAAATGAATATAAAAATCCTGTTAAATCTGAGAATGTTGTCAACTCATATATTTGTGATAATGTGAACATTTTGAAAGCAAAAATCATTGAAAGTGGAGCGAAAAACGAAAAAATTGATGATTTTTTTAAAATTTTAAGCCAATTCAACAAAAATTTGAGTTTAAAAACCAACCTGAGCTTCTTAAAAAATCTTGTTGAACCTAAATTTTCCGCCGCTGAGAAAAAGGATGAAGCCGTTAATTTTGTTTCTTCCAACATCAAAGACATTTTGGCACTAAAAAAAGAGATCATTGAAAATGATATAGATGAAAATTTTGACCTAAAAAACGAAAAAATTGTGATTTATTTTGAATTTTTAATTGAAATTTTGCAAATTTTCATCAAAAATTATAATTCAATTAAAGAAAAAAATAATTTGATTGATTTTAATGACCTAAATAGGCTCATGTTGAAACTTTTAGAAAATGAAAATGTTAAAGCTGAGTTGATTTCGCGATATAAATACATTTTTATTGATGAATATCAAGATGTGAATCCGCTTCAAGATATGCTCATGTCGAATCTTATTGGAAAGGACACGACCGTTTTTATGGTGGGCGATGTTAAACAATCGATTTATGGATTTAGGGGAGCGAGCCCAGAGTGGTTCTTGAACAAATATAACAATCTTAAACTCAACAAAAATGCGGGCGAAGTTTTTGATATGAACATCAACTTCCGTTCCAACCCACTAATTTTGCAATTTATCAACGACATTTTTGAAAAGTTGATGACAAAAAACATTGCGGACATCGATTATAAAAATGATTGTTTAATAGAACCGATGCGTGATGATATAGTCGATAACAAAGTTAACATTCTTCTTGTTAAAAAGAGCGACAAAGAGTTGGCTTCTGGGCTATATAGCGTTAAAAATGATAACAACGAAAAAGAGCAATCAACGGATTTCAAACAAGCAATGTTGGTTGCAAAAATTATAACCGAATTAATTGACACTGAATTCTATGATGCGTCAATAAAATCAACACGATTGCTCACATATAGCGACATTGCAATTCTCACTCAAACTGAAAAGGGAGATGCATATAATGAACTTATTGATGTCTTAAAATCCATACATATTCCACTTGACAGAAACAACAAAGTGGAAGTTAATTTAAGTGAGGGAATCAAACTCGTTTTGTCAATTCTAAAATGCGTCACAAACAGTGCCGATGATGTGGATTTTTTGGCGTGCTTTATGGCTTTGACAAATTTAACTTTAAATGACTTTATTAAACTTAGAGATAAAGACGCAAGCCTAAAACAAAATCTTGAAAATTATGATAGCGATGAGGCAAGAAAAGGCTTTCAAATTTTAGATGACATAAAAAATAATTCATACACAAAATCGAACAGCGAACTTATCCACTACATTTTGGACAAACACAAATTGAAATATTATTTTTTGCTAAAACCAAATGGCGAAAAAGAGTTGAATTTGATTGAAGATTTTTTAAACAAATTATCAAGTTATGAAAACAATTTGAGTTTAAACGAATTTATTGATGTAATTTTAAATAACGTTACAAAATCTAACGATATAAATTCTAGCGATGGCGAAAACTCGGTCACAATCCAAACAATTCACAAAAGCAAAGGGCTGGAATATCCCGTTGTCATCTTGTTTGATTCTTCGCGAGAATTTTCATATTTGCGAGATAAGGATGCCATTTATTTTAACGAAGATATAGGTCTGGGTGTAGATTATTATGACACGGCAAATCGCGTCAAAAATTATAGCCTAACAAAATATGCGATAAAAATCAAAAATCAATTTAAGTCATATAAAGAGCAATTGCGTCTTCTTTATGTCGCGCTGACACGGGCAAAAAACAAACTTTATATAGTGGGCGATTACAGCGAAAATTATTTCAAGGAAAACCCCAAAAACACTTGCTACACAAACATGATTCTATCATGTTATGATGGCTTAATTGAAGGTGGAAATAGTTTTAATAATGTGAATATAAATTTTTACGATAATATAGAAGTCATCAATCGCCAAGAGGGCGAATTTAGAGAGGTGGACACTGCCAAAATTGATTTCACGTATCCAAATGCAAACAAATTTAACATTAGCGTTAAAAACACAGTGACGGGCTTGAACTCAAAATATAGCGAAACAAACAATTTTTCAACACGTGCTTGGCTTAAACCGGAAATGCAATATGATTATGAAGAAAATAGAGCACTTGTTGGAACGCACTATCATAAGGCGCTACAAAATTTGGATTTTAGTTCAGCATATCAAAAAAACACCGATTTTGCAGATGTGGATTATAAAAAAATTGAACTAGCTCACAAAAATATTTCCAAGTTGACTGATGGGGCAATAAACATTTATAAAGAAGCGGAATTTATGATGTTTGTGCCATATAATGACCTCGTTCAAAGCGATGTTAAAGATAAAGTTTTAGTTCAGGGTGTGGTCGATTTGATGATTGAATACCCGGACAGTTTTTCAATTGTTGACTATAAATTTTCGAACTTAACAGCAAAAAGTTTAAAGCAAAAATATGCTGAGCAACTTAAACTTTATAGCAAGGCTGTTGAAGAGGCTTATCATAAGCCTGTCAAACACACATACATATATTCAATAAACAGCGGGGAACTAGTTTAATTCGAATCGATTGGAATATTGTCCTCATTTAAAATTTTAATTTGGTGCTTTTTTAAAAGATTGAGATAGCCGCTCCACATATATTCCCTTATTGGAATGGGTTTGTGGTTATCAAAATATATAACCAAAGCGGGATAGATATGGTGATAGCACTTAAAGATGCTCGCACCAATAGTGTGCCCGCTCTCGATCAATCGTTTTGCCATAGCGTGATAATTATAATAGGCCATATGCTAGTTTGTGCATATGTCCTTATTTTATTTAATAAAAATTCTCTTTACAAAATTGGCAAAATGTGTTATAATATCAACATGGAAAACAAAAACGAAGTTTACCTTAAAAATGCGCTTGTGCTAGCCTATCTTGGCGATAGCGTATTTTCCACAATGGTTCGCGCTCATTTAGTTACAAAATATGGCTATAAACCTAGCGGGCTAAACAAAATTGCAAATTCAGTTGTTTGTGCAAAAACACAAGCGGTTTTGTTGGACGAAATTTTGCCAAAACTTAATGAAACCGAACAAGAAATTGTTATGCGTGCAAGAAATAGCCATATAAATAGCAAGGCAAAGCACAGCACACTCACAGAATATAGCAAAGCGACACAGTTTGAAGCCCTTATTGGCTATTGGTTTTTGACAAGAAATGAAAAATTGAACGAAATTTTTAATGAATTTGTGGTGGATAAATTATGATTGTTGATGGGATTAATGTTATAAAGGAGTTGCTAAATTCCAATAAAACTATTGAAAAAATCATTGTTGAAAATTCAAGCAATAAGGATCTGTTAAATATCATAGAACTTGCAAAATCGAAAAATGTTGCAGTTGAAATTCTTGACAAGCAAAAATTTGAACGCATACGTCCTAAAACGCAGGGCGTTATTGCTTTTGTGCCAGCGTTTAAATATTGCGAACTTGCCGATATTATGCACAACGCGGAAGAAAAGCAGAAAAAACCGTTCATCGTCATCCTTGACGGAATTGAGGATCCGCACAATTTGGGAGCGATAATTCGAACATGCGAGTGCGCGGGAGTGGACGGCGTTATTATCCCCGAAAACCGAGCGGGCGACATCACGGACACGGTGTATAAAACGAGCGCGGGCGCAGTTGCGCATATGCTCGTTTGCAAAGTAACAAATTTGGCGCGCACGGTTGAAGAATTGAAAAATTTGGGCGTTTGGGTGTATGCTCTTGAAGCGGGCGGAAAGCGCATTTATAAGGCGGATTTTACCTATCCAACCGCACTCATTGTCGGTAGCGAAGGCAAGGGAGTATCGCGGCTAGTTAAAGAGCGTGCCGATGAAGTGCTTTCGCTTGACCTATATGGAAAGGTTAATAGCCTTAACGCGTCCAATGCGG
>CANQHS010000038.1 GCA_947623795.1 uncultured Clostridia bacterium
TGGTTCATCCAACAGCAAAAGTTCGGGTTTTAGGGCAAGGGTGCGAATAAGTGCCACACGTTGACGCATCCCGCCGCTAAGTTCGTTTGGATGTTTTTTCAAAAATTCTTTCAAGCCATATCTTTCCGCCAGGGTAAGGGCATAGTCTTTATGCTCTTTGTTTAATTTTTTATTAATTTCCAGTCCAAAATAAATGTTTTTTTCAATTGTTCGCCAAGGAAGCAAGTTGTCTTTTTGAAACATATAGCCACAAACGCTGTCTTTTAGGTCGGGAGCTTTGCCCAAAATCTCAATTTTGCCAGATGTTGGCTTGTTTAAGCCAGAAATAAGCGAAAGGATTGTGGTTTTCCCGCACCCAGAGGGCCCGACAATTGACACAAACTCTTCTTTTTCAACATGGAAATTAATATTGTCTAATGCAACCAATTCGCTATATAAACTTTGATAGGTTAGGCAAACATTTTCTAAATTAACAATATCCATAATTAATACAATTTTGAAGCGAAACTTATGTCAACAGCGTCAGCATAATTCACATTTGCTTTAAGTTCGCCTGCATTATCTATAATTTTATGCAAAGTGTTCCAAGAACTCTCTTTAAGCACAAAACTATCTGCATAAGCACCAATTTCGATATAACTCTTAACAGATGAGATAATTAATTCGTCCTCAGTGTCGCTAAAAGATTTTTTCAATGCATTAACTATTTGATCGTCTGTTGCTTGCATCAAGAAGTCATAGCCTTTCTTTAATGCACGCATGAATTTGTCAATTTTGTCTGAATTTTTGTTTAAATAGGATTGATTTGCAACAAAGCAAGTGTAAGGCACGTCTTTAACTTCATCGCCAAGTGCTGCAACATTAACATATTGGCTGTCTTGAACAGTTTGTGTAGCCACAGGGTCGAACATTGTAACATAATCTCCTGTTCCGCCAACAAATGTTGGACCGGTTAAATTAAATGCAATGTCAGTGTCCAAAACTGTGTCAACTCCCTCGTCAAAGGATTTGCCAGTCGTTAAATTATAGTTCTTTTCGAGAATATATTTTAATGTCATAGCAGGCATTCCGCCTTTTCGACCAGCGATGATATATTTGCCTTTCAAACTAGACCATTCAAAGGACGTATTGTTTTCGTCTGAACTTCTTCCAATTAAATACGAGCCATCGCAAGCAGTCAATTGAGCAAATATTTTTGGAGCGTTCTTCATGCCATTGTTTCTAACATAAATAACACTTTCAGGGCCCATCAAGCCGATATCGGCAGAATTTGATGTTAAAGATGACATAACTGTGTCACTTCCGCCCGCATTTGTCAACTCAATTTCAAGCCCTTCTTCTTTAAAATAACCGTTGTTTATCGCAACATAAAGTGGGGCATAGAAAACTGAGTGCGTCACTTCGCTAACACGTAATTTGTTTTCGTTTTTGTTTCCGCAAGCGGTAAGCATGACAGCAAAGCAACTGATAAAGATGGTGAGCAAAATACAAAACTTTTTCATTTTTCTCCTTTCGGAAGGCTGGTGTGGCTCCACCTTCCATAGTTCATAATATGAAGGACAAAAATTTTTGCTATTTTTGACGCAAATCATAAAAAATAGTTGATTATTTTGATGCAATTTGCTAAAATCTACATAGTATATTTGCTAATAGAGGAATTGTTATGACAAAAAATGATAGATTTTTTAAAATACTTTTTGCGGTTGAATTGGCTCTGTTGCCATTGACCATTTTTGCACATCTATTTTTGCCTGTTTGGGCGGTGGCAATTTTCGTTGTTGCAATTTTGCTTGCAAAAATTTGGATGGAATTGTTCAAAGATAGGCGCAATCGTTCTCATGTTATTATTGACGCGATAGGCAGCATTTGCGTGTTCACAACTTTGCTAATTTTGTTTATAATCGCAGGTTATGTGAACAAGCCGCTTTCAATTGTTGCAATTGTATTCATAATCATTATGAATTTGTTGCTTTGCTTAATGCACGACAAAGTTTTTCCAGAGTTTATCGACGCAGTTGACTATTGCTATATGCTGTTTGAGTGCCTAACACTTGTTGCATTTGTTTTCCTTCCATTTGAATATGATTTGATAACCAATATCGGCTTGTTTGCAATTTTGCTAACAACTGTCGTTTCAATTGGCTATAAATTGTATGTTTTTGTGCGATATGATGTAATAAATGCAAATTTTAGGCATAAAAAATAAAAAACACTATTGACAAACTCCAATTTTGGTGTTAATATAAATGATAGGAGATGAATTATGAGCACATTTTTATTTGAAAGTCCGTTGGAATTCTTGCTTCGTTACACTGTTATCGCTGGCGTGATCGTTGCAATAATTGGCTTGGCGCTATGCTTAATTGCAAAAAGAATAACTATGGCTGTTCGAAAAAGTGACGATGTTTCAAAGAATGATAAAGTTTATCGTTCAGTATTATTCACCGGCATTGCACTTATTTTAATTGGCATGATTATTATTGCTTTGCCTATCGAAGCCACTTTCTATAGGGCTTAATTATGCAACATTATTTTATAGACAAACCACATCAAGAAACCGATTTTTTCGTGTTTAATGATAATGTTTTGGGTTATGAATTATGCTTTCGCAGTTGCGATAGCATTTTTTCTAAAAACAAAATTGACGATGGAACGCGCGCTCTTCTTGAAGCCATAGTTCAAAACGAAACTCTTTCCGGCACGGGGCTGGACATTGGTTGTGGGCTGGGTGTGATTGGGATAGCACTCATTAAAAAATTTGGCGTCAAGATGCATATGATTGATGTCAACAACACCGCTGTTATGTTAACAAAAGAAAATTTAATTAAAAATAATGTTCAAAAAAGTGCTTCCGCCTTCTATAGCGACGCTTTTGAAAATGTAAAAGATAATTATGATTTCATTGTAACCAATCCACCAATAAAAACAGGGAAAAAGTTGCTTTTTGAACTAATGCAAGGGGCAAAAGAACATCTAAAACAAAATGCGCCACTAATTCTTGTTATTAGAAAAGACCATGGCATGGAGAGCCTAAAAAAATATTTGCAAAACTTGTTTAATAATTGCGAAATTATAGATAGAAACAAAGGTTATTATATATTAAAATCCATAAAACAATAAATATGGTGATAGTGAATAGAAAAAACTCACCTATTGGGTGAGTTTTTTCTTGTTTTTAAAATCTATTACAATAGCAACCGCAATTGCCCACATTTTGGCAGATTGTGTTTGCCGTGAGCGGTATGTTTAAATTTGAAATTCGAACACAATCAAAGGGCCCTGTTCTATAATAAAAATAGTACATATTTTTCTCCTATGACAGCCTATGTCGGGCAAATGTTTTTTGCTACTTTAATATTGAAGCTTAAATAAAAATTTTATTAATTATTATGGATTTTAAATTTTAAAAAACAATTTATTTGAAAAAACTTCCTTACAAAATTTTACAATTTTTTTAAGAGTAAAAATATATTTAGTGCATATTATACAATAGAGGTAGATATGCGTGAAATAGCCTTAGCATCTAAGGTGGAGAATAAAGACATAATTGAATTTTTGAACACAGAAATTCACAATAAAATTGACTTTTGCAAGATTATTGTCACAAATTATAGCGACAACAACTTTTGCTATCTACTTTTTGCGTGTGAAGAAGGTTACATAGAGCCATGCGAGGCGATTTTGAGGGATATAATTATCGATTATATCGAAAGTAATTACAAAGTTGCATATCTAAAAAACAAAATAAAAAATCCGCTTTGCAACACACTTGCTTTTAATGCTTATATAAAAGTGCTCTCGCTTTTTGATAAATCCACAGATGAAAATGCACTTTCTAAAATAATTTTGTTTAATCAAACCTTTTTTATAGACAGTTTTTTGGAGTTTAGATTAAGCCCGTTAAAACATCATTGGAATAACCTTGCCGAACTCAGCAGCGACAACATAACCCTATTCAATTCTGGCACATTTTTAGATGTTATTCGCTTTTTGATTAATACGATGGATAGCCTTGTTTATAAGGTGAAAGTGGTGTGCAAAGGGGACAATTTTAGCGTTTACAACATGAAAAACAAAAACGCTCGCATAACAAAGATTGCCGAGTGCAACAATTCGCTTGATTTAATCACAAATGTGCTAAATTCTTGCCCAAGTTATATTGATATTTATTTGGCGGACAACAAAGATTGCGAAGCGGTTAGTTTCCTAAGCAATGTGTTTTCAAATCGCTTAAAAATTATAATGAAAAATTGATCTATCGAGTCAAATTGTTTGTTAAATAGATTAAATATGCTAAAAATCTCAAATATCTTTTCTAATTTCATTGACAAAACTTTTTTTGCGTGATAAACTAATAAATAGTTTAATAGATTATTGGTTGGACAAGTAGATTTATATTTAGGTTCAAAGAGAGTGTCTGCCGGCTGAGATTGACACAACACATTATAGATTGAAACCACCAACTAGGTCGATGCTAGTAAACTAGCAAATGAGTGGATGCTTTTGCATCAAATAGGGTGGAACCGCGGCTAAATTGTCGTCCCTTGCAAAAATTTTTGTTTGCAAGGTTTTTTTAAGCCCAAAACGAAATAGGAGGAATTATGGAACAAAACGAAAAACAAACAATGTATCGCCATAGCATGAGCCATGTGCTCGCAAAGGCAATTAAATCACTTTATCCGAATGTAAAATTGGCAATTGGCCCAGCGATTGACAATGGTTTTTATTATGATTTTGACAATCTAAACATAAATCAAGCGGATTTTGAAAAGATTGAAGATAAAATGCGCGAAATCATTTCGCGAGATGAAGATTTTGTGCGAAAAGAAGTGACAAAAGCGGAAGCTCTTGAGCTTTTTGTGGACGAGCCATACAAAACTGAACTTATAAACGAACTTCCTGCGGACGAAAAAATAACCGTATATTACACTGGCAGTGATTTTTATGATTTATGTCGTGGTCCGCATGTTGAAAACACTAAATTTTTGCGCGGCTTTAATTTCAAAATCAACAGAGTTAATGGAGCATATTGGCGCGGTAGCGAAAAGAACAAAATGTTAACTCGCATTTATGTTTATGGCTTTTTGAACAAGGAAGATTTAAAAGAGAGCTTGAGACTAGAAGAAGAGGCCAAGTTGCGTGATCATAGAAAACTTGGCAAAGAACTTAACTTGTTTATGATGAACGACTTAATTGGGAAAGGCCTTCCAGTTTGGCTTCCAAATGGATTTTTGCTTCGCCGTGCATTGAGCGATTATATTATGGACAAAGAGTTGGCTTTGGGCTATCAGCATGTTATGACACCATCTCTAGGCTCAATCAACCTATACAAAACTTCTGGCCATTGGGAACATTATAAAGACGATATGTTCCCAGCAATGGAGCGCGAAAATGAAACTTATGTCCTTCGTCCAATGAACTGCCCACATCATATGATGATATACAAAAACTTTATGCACTCATATAAAGATTTGCCTGTTCGCATTGCAGAGATTGCAAACGATTTTAGGTTCGAGGGCAGTGGCACACTTGTTGGCTTAGAGCGCACGCGTGCGTTCACTCAAAACGATTCGCATATTTTCTGCCGCCCAGATCAAATTAAAGATGAAATTCAAGGCGTTATCAATTTGATTCTAGATGTCTATAAAGATTTCAATTTTAAAAACTATGAATTCCGCTTGTCCTTGCGTGACGTGAATAACACAGAAAAATATTTTGGAAATGACGAACTTTGGGAAAAGAGCGAAAAAGCCTTGCGTGAAATTTTGAAATCGAGTGGGGCAAAATATTATGAGGCAGTGGGCGAAGCGGCTTTCTATGGACCAAAAATCGATGTGCAAGTTAAGTCTGCTCTTGGTCATGAAATAACTTTGTCCACCGTGCAGTTAGATTATCAATTGCCAGAAAAATTCGAACTTGAATATATTGACGAATTAGATAAACGCGTTCGTCCGGTGGTTATTCATCGTGCTGTGTTTGGTTCTCTTGATAGGTTGACTGCGTTCTTAATTGAAGAAACAAAAGGCAACTTCCCACTTTGGCTAAATCCAGTTCAAGTTAAAATTATAACAGTGAGCGAGAAAAATGTCGAATATGCTAAAAAAATAGATTCACAATTAAGACTTAATAAAATTCGTGTTTCTCTAGATATTTCAAACGAAAGTGTGGGCAAAAAAATCCGCACTGCAGCCCTAGAAAAAGTGCCATATATTTTAGTGCTTGGCGATAAGGAAATGGAAACAAATTCTGTTGCGGTTCGCGCTCGCGGCAGCAAAGACACAATAACTATGTCATATGAAGAATTTGAAACTCAACTTTTAAGCCAGATAAAAAGCAAACAATAAAAGGATAAGAAATGAAAAAGAAATTAATATCTAAAACTTATGTTAGAGATGTTGAAAAATTCAATTTGAAAATTTTGCGAATTGACGACAAATTTGTGTGCGTCAAACAAATTTTATCAACCAAACTGCCTTTTATAACATCAACCGGCCTAAAATTAATAGATAACAATTATCAAATTGTGGAAATCCTTCCGCAAGATAAAAATTATGCAATGCGAGTTTTTGTGGACGATAAAAAGCAAATCATTCAAAGATATTTTGATGTGACAAAGCAAAATTCAATTGATGCCGACACAAATATCCCTTTTTATCTTGATTTGTATTTGGATGTGATAATTGAGGGCTCAAATATAAAAGTGCTAGACGAAGCCGAACTTGTTGCGGCTTATAAAAACAATCAAATTTCCAAAGATGATTACGATCTTGCAATAAGCACAAAAGAGCAATTGCTAAAAGAATTAAAATCTAGTGAAAATGATTTATTAAATTTTAATTTTAGCAAATACTTGTTTGATTAAAAATTCACTAGCAAACGAGCAAGTTTAAATTTTTAATCAATCATTAGAGTCAAAATTCAACAAAATGGAATTTATTGTTAAATATTTATTAAAAAATAACGGCCAAATTTTAGATTTTGCCGTTTTTTTTTGAAAAATTGCAGCTTTTATGATAAAATTAAATTGTTAAAAAATTAAGGAGAAATTATGAATATATTTAAAAAATTATATTGCCGAATTTATCAAGTCGTTTTTAGGCTAATATTGCCAATTTTGCCATACAAAAAACCGCTTTTGCTCAAAAACTATGATTCGCTTGTGGGCTTACTCAAAAAAGAGGGCAAAAATAGTGTTTTGTTAGTCACAGATAAAGGGATTCGCAATTTGGGGCTCACAAAAATATTGGAAAATCAAGTAAATGTAAGCGGGCTTAAACTTGCTGTTTATGACGAAACTGTTGCCAATCCAACCACAAAAAATGTTGAAGATGCGCTGCGCTTGTTCCATGAAAACGAGTGTGATTCAATTATTGCATTTGGCGGAGGCTCGCCAATGGATTGCGCGAAGGCTGTTGGGGCAAGAGTCGCAAGGCCAGATAAAACATTAAATCAAATGAAAGGCATTTTAAAAGTGGGCAGGAAAATTCCGCTTTTGATCGCAATTCCAACCACAGCCGGCACGGGCAGTGAAACCACACTTGCCGCTGTGATAACAGATGCAGAAACAAGGCATAAATATGCCATAAATGATTTC
>CANQHS010000039.1 GCA_947623795.1 uncultured Clostridia bacterium
ACTCTGCTTGGGGTTGAGTTTGCACCCATTGAACCAACTTCTCTGTGAACAGGGCCAACACCGTGGGTCATTTTAAGCCTTTGTTGATTCCAGCGTTTGATAACGCCCGTGAATCCGTGACCTTTTGATGTGCCTGTCACATCGACAGTGTCGCCCGCAGCGAACATGTCTGCCTTGATTTCTTGACCAACTGAAAACTTGGTTAAATCGTCATATTTGAACTCTTTCAAAACGCGTTTTGGTTCAACGCCGGCTTTTTTGAAAGCGCCAGCTTGTGCTTTGTTAACATTTTTTGATTTGATTTCGCCAAATGCCAGCACAGCGGATGCGTAGCCATCAACATCTTTAGTTTTGATTTGAGTTACATAGCAAGGGCCTGCTTCAATAACTGTTACAGGTTCAACTCTGCCATCGTCTGTGAACACTTGTGTCATGCCCACTTTTCTACCTATAATTGCTTTTTCCACAGTATCCTCCTTATAATTCCACCTTAATGTCCACACCAGATGGAACATTCATTTTAAGCAATGTGTCCACCGATTTTGCGTTTGGTGCGTAAACATCAATAATTCTATAATGTGTGCGAGTTTCAAATTGTTCCCTACTATCCTTGTTAACATGAGTTGAACGAAGAATTGTTACAACTTCCCTTTTTGTTGGAAGTGGAACTGGGCCGGAAACTTTACAGCCAGATTTTGTTGCGGTGTCAAGAATTCTTGAAACCACGTTTTCGAGTAAACCCGTATCGTAAGATGCAAGTTTAATTCTTATTTTTGTTGTTGCCATTTTTCTTCTCCTTTTAATTTTTAGCAATTTCCAAAAACTGAAGTCTTAACGTCACAAACTGCACTTTTGCTAAATTGCTCACTAGTTCGCAATTGTAAGCCTAAGTTTTTAACCCCACTGCAACATTCGTCTTGCGGGGGCCCCGATGTTTGTTCCTTTTCCCCTTCAAAACATTAACAATGTTTTGTGGGGACCCCTTAAATCAAGGGCAAACACTTTTGCTAGTTTGTTTTGCTTGACATTATGTACTCGTGAGATCCTTCGACTACGCTCAGGATGACAAGCAGCATGCAGTTTAAATTCCAATAATTTACTTACACGCATTACACCAAGCCGTGTGTTAAGTGCTAATCCTCAAAATAAATTGGGCTTTTGCCCGTCATTTTGTCAGCCGCCTAATAAGGCTTAAGGTCAGCATAAATTCCCATTTGTTGTTGCTAACAAATGCAACCTTATGCGTCTTTCCCCAATATGTGGAAGCTTTAGTCCACACGATTAGCGAGTTTATTCTAGCATAGAAAAAAGAGTTTGTCAACCCTTTTTTACAAATTTTTTAAACTTTTTTTAGTCAATCTGTTCTGTGAGAGCTTCTATCTTTTCAATTGTCTGTTTTTCTTCTTCGTCCATCTGCGCAACTTCTTTTTCAACATAGTCTGGCTCTTGTGTGGCAGTTTTTCTTTGCTCTATTCTTTCATAAGTTCTGCGTAATAACTTTAATTGGTTCTTAACTTGTTCGTTAAAGTTTTCTTCAACTGCTTGCCATAAAGTTTCCTCAAAGCCTTCAAGATTAAACAAGGCAGCTCTGGCTCTATGAGTGTATCCATAATCCAAAATGTCCTCTAAATCAACACAAAGGTTGTGTCTTGCGCCAGAAATAATTCTGCCAACGTAATATGTGCGGTGATAAACTTTCTCTTTGTTTTTAAGGTCACGTTCAGCAACATCAATAACAAGAGCAGGCTCATTATAATATTCTGCCACTTTAAATGTTGGGGTAACATACTCTGCCTTTTGAACGCCTTTTATATATTCATTTAATTTTCTTTTTAAATACGCAAGGTCAACCTTGAAAACATCTCGATTAAGACTCAAAAAGTCGTTTATTGCATTGTTTGTCACTCTCATTTCGCTCTGCCAAGCTTCTCTGTTCACAACGCCCTTATTCATTTCTATGACAAGAGCATTGTGGTGCTCCATCAATTGTTTAAATTCACTAAATTTCATATTTTCTCCTTATAGTTTTCTTAATCTGCCTATATAATTTTCAATTTTAAAAACTTATCATTTTAGTCAAGCTGGCCTGAAAGTGCTTTAATTTCTTCGGCTGCGTGTTTATCCTCTTCGTTCAATTTTGTTAGCTCTCTTTTAACAAAGTCAGGTTGTTGAACTTCCGCCTGCCTTGCTGCAATTCTTTGGCGAGCGGTTTCAAGCAAGCTTATGCGAGTTGTAACTTGATTGTTGAAATTCTCTTCAATCACTTCCCACAAGCAATCTTCGAATCCGCGAATGCCATATAGCATATTGCGATTAAAGTTCATATATGAAGGTTCAAGGAACGAACTCAAATCCGCACAAAGACGTTTTTGTTCATCAATTGCAATTTTGCAAAGTTTGTAGGTGTGGCGAATTTGTCGTCTCCCATCCTTTGGGTGCGGCTCAACCGTCATCATAACAAAATTGGCGGACTCTCCATTGCCAATGGTTTTAAAAATCATGTTAACTTTCTTTTTTGCATCTTTAATGAAATTGTTTAGCTTGTTTGTTAAAAGATCAATTTCAACCTTAAAAACTTCTGGATTTAACAGCAAAAACTCGTTCAAAACTGCGTTGTTTTCTTTTAGGGCTGCGATAAGCGCTCTCCTATCTATATTTTTCCTATATGAGGCTTTAATGAGTTCGTTGCGTTCTTTCATTGCCGCTTTAAATTCTTCAAATTTCATAAATCTCTCCTTAATTTTTTATATTTTTAATTTAGCATAAAACTAAAAATTTGTCAATAGCATTTTGAAATTTTATCTTGACTTTATAAGATATTTTTTATATACTACATTTATGAAAAAAGAATCATTAAACGTGCTCGAATTTTATTTTGAAATAACAAATTGAAAACGCTCATTAGGCTATGACGATTTGCTTGGCAAAATTAAATTGATAAAAGGACAAAAATGAAACAATTCACAAAAAATGACGAGGGCTTTGTCTGCTCTAATTGTGGCAAGGCGGTGGACAGATTAAAATATTCCTCCCGCGACCACTGCACAAACTGCCTTTGCTCGCTCCATGTGCCTGGGGATAGGCAAAACGCTTGCGGCGGGCTGCTCGTTCCAATTGAAGTGTCACAAAATAGCAAAAAGGGATATATAATAACATACAAATGCCAAAAATGCGGAAAAACGCATAATAATAAGAGTGCGGACGATGACAATTTTTCGACAATCCTAAAAGTTATGAACAAGACTTATAACCATCTATCTTTTAGAAAATAGTTAATAATTGCTCATTACTTTCGTTTTAAATCTAGCGATTCAATCTTGTTTAAAGCCGAATTCTTAAAAAATTTTAAAAATTTTTAAAAAAGGTATTTACAAAAATAAAAATATGTGCTAAAATTGAACAAATAAAAAAATTCTATTGATAAGGAGAAGTTATGAATAGACAAGTTGTTGATAATTTAATTAATTATTCAGATTCTGAGCTCGCAAAAAAGTTTTTGATGAGAAAAACTGAAAATGACTATAATTCCGATTATGTTCATGAACAAATTATGGCATTAGTAAAGAAAAAACAAACTAACAAAGATGGCTCAAAGCCAGCATATCCAAAATTTGCTTCGCTTGATAGCCGAGAGATTGGCTTTTTGGAGGAAACTTTGGTGCGCAAAAATGAAGTTTTAGCTCGCGATTCATCAAAATATGAGCTTAAGCTTGAAGAATTTGTTAAAATGTATGAAAAAATGTTAAACGATAATTGGGAAGAATTTGAAAATGCACGTATTGAACGCGACAAAAAAGATTTGCAACTTGGCAAAAATCAATATGTAACATTCCTTTTCAATGCTCAAATCCTAAATTTAATTATGAAACTTATAAGTTCAATCGATTTAACAAAAATCAATGAAAATACAATTGGCGTTTAAAAATCTCCCAAAACGGGAGATTTTTTTATTAGATTCCACTTTCTTGATCAACCGTGTTTAAATCCGTTTGCGATTCATCAGTTGGTATAGCAACAGACGAATTCGGGGTGTTTTCATTTAGCAAGTTATTATTAATTCGTTCAACTGTGTTTTCCCTAACGCCTAAATTGTTATAATCCACAATATCGTCTACATCATCTGCATTTTGTTGTGTTTGTTGCGCTTGTGTCATGTTGCCAATCAAGCCTCGTCTGCCGGTTGTTTTCCCGCCCTGTGCTTGACCGCCCGTTTGTGCATTTGTCTGTTCGTTCACTCGGGTGTCTGTTTGTCGTTCCCGTCTTGGATAGGTAGTATAGTTATTTCGACTAGAATTCGAACTTGCCGATGTGGTTTGTTGTTTATTCTTTTTTACTTCATTTTTAGGCTTTGCTGATGCCGAATTTTTCTTAGCGCTTGGTTTTTTAGAAGCTTGAGGTTTGCTTGGCTTAGACGCTCCCGCCGACATTGGTTTTTGAACTTTTGGCGCTGGCGTTTGTTGCGACTGAGTTGTGGATGGCGCCGCAACATCTTGTTTCGTTTCTTTTTTCGATTTTTTAAGTTCTGCTTGAACATCTTTGCCAACATTTTCGCTAAGGTCAACTCCGGCTGCAACCAATTCGCCAACTAGAGCGGCAACAATAGATGTTGCAACAAGTGAGGTGGCAATTGCGCCTTGCAAAGTTGACATGGCGGAATTCTTAAGTCGGTTGTCCGATTCTTTTCTAGCGGTATTGAATTTGCCTAACGCGGCGTCAAGCGTGATAAGTTCGGTGTTGCCAACATCGAAAACGGATTTTGTTTTGTCCGCAAGGTCGATATATTCGCTTTGTGGGAGTTTGCCTTTAACTTCCTCTTTTTTAATGTCCACAACTTGGCTTATCGATTGATTGCGTTTTAGTTCGGCATTATGTTTGTCGATTTCAAAGTTCTTTCTCTCTTCCTCGGTTAAAAGCGAAAGATGTTCATCCAATGCGTCGTCCAACACTTCATTTAATGTCTTTGCAAAGTTTGGTTTGTCTAGCCTTATTGTGCCCTTTTTGTTGGTTAGCGCGGATTTTATGTTCTCTAAAACCGCCTTATGAAGTTTTGGATATGCTTTTGTGGCCTCCAAAACTGAGAGCGTATATTCGGCCTCAACTTCTTCAATTTGCGGCTCACTTTCCAACAATTTTGCGTTGGCAAGAAGCAAATATTTATATCTATTTACAATCCCAAAAAGTTTTGCAAGCGTTTGCTCATCCATGCTTGAAATGTCGAGCACTTTTCCGCCAAATTCGCTAATATTCCATTTTTTATAGATAATGTTGCGGTTGATTTCTCCTGCCGTTTCAACTTCATCCAAAATATATTCGTTTATATTGCTATATGAGCCCGAATTGAGCTTGTAGTTGCCTTCCATGTTGATTTTTTCAACGAGCGAAAGCGTTGCCCTGTTCGCCTCAAAAGTGACCATGAAAGTGAGCTGTTTATCTAGTTTAAGTTCGCTTAGGCAAATTTCGATGTTGTCCATACTGTCAACGATATATTTGCGCATCAAAATAAGTTCGCTCACAATATCGGGCGAAATTGTGTAGATGCCTTGTTCGTTGAAGTCGCCAAGCATACATCCCAAAACGGCGTGACGCATGTTGTTGAATTTTAGATATTCAATTTCGGCACTATCTTCAACAAAGCCTTTTTCGCAATATGGTTTCAAATATTTTGCCATAATTTTCTCCTATTGTAAGTATAACACACCCAAATTTTTTTAGCAAATAAAATTAAAAATTTTGTTATATTTTAGATAATTTTTTAAAAAAGAAAAACTCCACCTATCTTTTGTGGAGTTTAAATATAATTATTCGCCTTGTTCGGCCAATTTTGCTTGCTGGTCGGCAAGAGTTAATGCGTCCAGCATTTCATCGAGATCCCCATTCATAAATGCGTCTATGTTATAGATACTAAGCCCGATGCGGTGGTCGGTCACTCTGCCTTGCGGGAAATTATATGTGCGGATGCGTTCGCTTCTGTCCCCTGTTCCAACTTGATTCTTTCTGTTTTGGCTATATTCGGCTTGTTTTTGCTGTTGATAATAGTCATATAATTTGGCTCGTAGCATGGCAAAGGCCTTTTCCTTGTTTTGAGTTTGGCTGCGCTCGTCCTGGCAACTAACAACAATGCCGGTTGGGAAGTGGGTTATGCGGATTGCACTCTCGGTTTTGTTAACTTTTTGCCCGCCCGCGCCACTGCTTCTAAATAAGTCGATTCGAATGTCTTTGTCGTTGATTTCAACTTCGGCATCTTCCATTTCTGGCAAAATTGCAACTGTGGCGGTCGAAGTGTGAACTCTGCCCTGACTTTCGGTTTCTGGCACGCGTTGAACGCGATGCACTCCGCTTTCGAACTTGAATTTTGCGTATGCGTTTTTGCCTTTTATCATGGCTTGAACTTCTTTTATTCCACCAAGCTCGGTTTCCTCGATGTTCAAGATTTCCATTTTATATTTATGGCTGTCGCAATACATTTTGTACATTCTAAGTAGGTCGCCCGCGAAAAGCGAACTCTCCTCGCCGCCAGCCCCGCCGCGGATTTCCAATATTACATTTTTTGTGTCGTTTTCGTCCTTTGGAAGGAGCAGAACTTTTAGTTTTTCTTCGCTCTCGTCCAATTTTTGTTTCAAAGTTTGTTGCTCTTCCTTTAGCATTTCGCGCATTTCGGGATCAGTTTCGCTAGCTAAAAGTTCGCCCGCGTCGATATAGTCCTTGTTGAGTTTACAATAGTTGTCATACTCTTCCATAAGCGGCTCAAGGTTGGCATGTTCTTTGACCTTCGCTTGCCAAGTTTTTGTGTCCGCAATAATGTCCGGATTGGCGATATCTTGGGTTAGAGCGTCAAACTTATCTTTTATGGCTTTCAGTTTTTCAATCATACTCTCTCCTTTATTTTTTCAACACAACAATGCGCTCAATTCCTTGATAGTCTTTCACGCACTCAATGAGATGAAAATCGTTAAATAGGCTATTTATAAGGTCGAATTGACCATCCCCAATTTCCATAATTAGCATGCCCGAGTCGTTTAGGAACTTTCTTGCATTGTCGTGAATTATGTTATAAAATTTAAGCCCCATATCCCCGCCATCCAGCGCAAGAAGCGGATCAAAAAGCCGCACTTCGTCATCAAGGTCCTTTAAGTCATCGCTGGCAATATATGGCGGATTTGAAACGATAAGGTCAAACTTTGTGGCTATTTTTTCGAACATATTGCTGCGGATGAAATTTATGTTGGCGTTGTTTTTATATGCGTTAGTTTTGGCAACACTTAGTGCCTTTGCTGACACATCGCTTGCTGTCATCTCGACAACGGCCTTTCGCTTTATTGCAACAGCCAAGCATCCGCTCCCCGTGCATAAGTCTAGCACGGTTTTATAGCCCTCTTGCCCGATATATTTCAAAGCGGTTTCCACCAAAATTTCGCTTTCCTGCCTAGGGGACAAAACATATTCATTAACTTCAAATTTAAGGCCGCAAAAATATTTGTAGCCCAAAATTTTGTCAATG
>CANQHS010000040.1 GCA_947623795.1 uncultured Clostridia bacterium
GACAGCCGGCCTCCAATAATTGTTTCATAGAAATAACTGACATTTATTTTTACCTCCTGTTTAACGTCTTCCCCAATCGTCATTTTGCTTTTAACCAAATTTGGAACAGACAAAGCAATCAAATTGGGTGCTATTTTTAAAACTTTTTTATTTTAGCAGATTAAAAACTTTTTGTCAATAGAAATTGGCAACTAAATTAAAGTTTTTATTTAACTTTGTTTAATATTGATACACTTGGGCAAATAGCGTGTTAATTAAATCTTGTTTTTCAATTTTGCAACTAACTTGTGTGAATCTATCTTTATTATAATCAAAAATATAATAATTTCCGCAACTGCTAAAGTTGGAAACACTCATCCTTAAAGGTGGAATTTCATAATTTTTTGAATATATGCCATATTCATTTACTAACAAATCTTCATCTTCACAAAT
Organism: uncultured Clostridia bacterium; assembly: GCA_947623795.1. GTDB lineage: Bacteria > Bacillota > Clostridia > Christensenellales > UBA1242 > Onthoplasma. The sequence goes on from CANQHS010000040.1 coordinate 433, forward strand.
TATGGTTATACGACTAGTATCATCAATTTGTTTATTATATTTTAAATTTAATTCTTTATCTAAAGCATAAACATAACCATTATAAGTAAATTTAAATATTATATGGTTATTTACTATTGTAAAATTACCAACATCATATCCATATTCGGCAATGTCTTTGTTAACGGTTGATAAGTCTAATGATTTTTTTAATTCTGTGCCATTGTAAACATAAATTATATTTTTTGAAGTATCAACTGTATATAAATTTTCATCAATCCTGCCAATAACCTTATTTCCCAACAAAACCGTTTCTGTGTTGAGCAGTTTTAGCTTTCCATTAGACAGATAATAAATGTCTTCGTTATTGTCTATAAATAAATATTTTTCTGCTGATAATCTTGTCCAAGTTGGTACGCTGGTTGTTAATGTTAGTTTACATGAGCCATCCTTATCATAATAATATAAATTACCATTAACAACTTGTATTTTGTTTATATAACCTATGGCAATGTCGCCTAAATTGTATAGAACTTTCTTTTCTTGTGTTTCAATGTTATAAGAACGAATATAGGTGTCTTCAAAATAAATTATTTGGTCATTATAGGTGGTAAATTTAGAAGAATATTTTTCATCTATAACTTCCAATTTATCACCAAAAACGGATTCGACATCTTGACCGGGAACATCCCAATTTAAGTGAATTTGTTCATCCGTTAAATTTATTTCTAGCATATCTGATGGATAAGAAAAATCAAATTTGCCAACGACATCAACAATTTCATTTTTTACACTCATCTTAAATTTCATTTGCAAAGATTTTAATTTTTTCTTTTTAATTTCAATTTTAACCTTAACATCAGATTTAATCCTTGCGTTTGAAAGTCCTGGTATGTTGGACATCATATTATTAATATCTTTATAATCTAAGGTTATTGCGTAGTTAGAAAAATCTTTGCGGATGTATTTTATTGTGTCTTTGTTTAAGGCATCTAAATTTAGTTCATCGCCATCGCTTATTTCGTCATAGAAATCTGAAAGGTTATTATATTCTTTATTAAAAATGGTTTTTTTGTAATTTTCTATATCATATTGAACATCATGATATATAATCATGGTTAATTTATCGTCTTCGTAAGATTTATAACGCAATTCTTTTGTGGTTTTATCAAGCGACATCTCTTCTTTGCCCTTGGTGGTTACGCCATCAACTTCAACCGTTTGATTTATGGTTATGTTTTGGCTGTTAAAGGTATTTTCAATATATTTGTCAACTTCATTTGCATAAACATATTTAAACACGCTAGGGAAAATTAAAAAGGCATTTAAAAATGTTACCCCAATGAATGCAATGATTGCAAAAACACCAACCAAACTATAAATTAGGTTTTTGCGTTTTTTCTTGTTGGTTTTGATTGCGTCAATATTTTTAATTTCTTCTTCATTGGAAGAAATTAAATATCTAATATCAACTTCAAGAATTGTGCTTATTTCGTTTAAATATTCAATGCTTGGATAACTTAAACCAGTTTCCCACTTGCTCACAAGTTTGTTTGAAACATTTAATTTTTTTGCCAATTCTTTTTGAGATAGATTACATTTCTTTCTAAAATATACAATGTTATTACCGACATCCTTTGGTGTCATAATCCCCTCCTTAAAACATTTTTATTTTATCAAAATGTAAAGGTTTTTGCATGGTTTTTTTGTCCATTTATCGTGGAAAAATCTACTTTTTTAATTTTTGTGGGCAAAATTTTTAACATTGTTGAAAATTTATGGGTTTGCTGCTTATTAGTCGCCTTCGCGTCCATTAAAAATTTAAAGTGCTTTGATTATTTTTTCCCTTGTTCGCCTTCGCCTTCCATAAGCAGTTGTTGATATATTTCAAGGACTTTGTCTATTATTTTTTCATCATTAACAACTTCTATGTCATGACTGACTTCATCAATTTTAAAAACAACGCCCTCTCCCTCGCCAACGCCTTGCATTGGAGTTACAGGAATCATTATTGTATAAAGTGTTTGAGTTGTTTGATTGTCATCATCCACAGGGATAACTGCCACTTGCTCAAACTCTATTGGTTTTTTGTCTGGGTCGTACAAAATGACATTATCATAATTCTCTTCGTCCAAAATTTGACTTATTGGGTCAATTGCCTTCATCTTTTGTGGTTTTGATTTAATTTCATCTCTTAAGTCCTTCATATTATCTCCTTTTATTATCTAAATAATCTTGCAATATTATTGACGCAGACACAGCGTCTAATTTTTCTTTTCGCTTTCGCCAATCCTTTTCTCTTTCTGCTAGAAATTCTTCCGCAAGCACACTCGTCATGCGTTCATCAACAAAAATTGGAGCTAGGTTCGTTAAATTCTCTAATTTTTTCATAAACTCGCGTGTTTTTAGAGCAATCTCACCTTCCTCGCCCTTAGTGTTAAGTGGTAGCCCGCAAACAATCTCATCAACTTTATTTTGGGCTATTAAATTTTTGAGATATTGCAAATCCTCTTGCTCAGTTTTTGTGTGATAAACTTGATATGGCGTTGCCAAAAATTTTGTTTCGTCACTAAAAGCGATGCCGATTCGCTTTAAGCCATAGTCAATTCCCATTGCTTTCATGCTTGTATTTTATCATAAGCAAAAGAAAAAAGCAAACAAAAGTTTGCCTTATTCATAATATTCATAAACTGGTTGGCTTACAGTTGGATCTCTTAAAATCTCCAATGCTTTCCTTATATGTTTACTCACCATCGTGTGTGAAATATGATATTTTTTACCAATTTGTTCTTGTGTCATAGCTGAAGCATCTAAACCATAATAATCAATTAATATATCCTTTTCAAGAGAAGTAAGGTTCAAGAATAGAGAATTATTTAATAGATTTGCAAGATCCTTTATGTCAACATCTAGCATTTGTTGTTGATAGACATAATTTGAGTATTCATTAGTATGGTCATTTAAATTTTCAATTGGCTCATCACTTAGTTTTAAAATTTTATTGAGCCATCTTTGCATCTCTTTATAAGTTGTAACAACATAGCAATTATAATTAGGATACCATGTTCCGTTTAGATAACGATCCTTATGTAATTTCATAATTCTAACATAAAAATACGAAATAAAATCATCAAAATTATATTTTTTTATGTCATATTTTTCATAATTTTTTGTTAAATAGCATAGAAATGGATAGTATTTTGTGGCTAGTAAATTTAATGCTTCGCTATTTTTCTTGTTATTCTTTAAATCCTCATTAATTTGTTTGGAAATGTTTTCAAAGTCTTTAATCGACAAATCTTCAATTTGAGGATAGTTTTGTTTGATTTTTGACATATAATACAATAAACTTTTCATTTTCCCACCTCAATTTTTTGCATTTTAAATCATTTTTCGACATTTGTCAATAGGAAAAATAAAATTAATATTTAATATTTTTTAAATTAAACAAAAAAACACGGGCGTACCGTGTTAATTTTGTTTCTTTTGTTGTTGCTTTTTTGCTTGGGTTTCAATTTCGTCTTTTACATCGTCAATAATTTCTTTTCCCTTCTCAACACCCTTTTCAACCGTGTCGGAAAGTGGTTTATTAACTTTGCAACTTATTGCTCCCACAACAAAACCTAAGCCCATGCCAATAAGAAATTCTTTCATATTCCCTCCAAGACTAGTTTTTGCGTTCTTTGGCGAAATATGTACTATTTTAGGCTTTTTGTTTGCTAGATTTTTCCAATTTTTCAAAATAATCGCTAACAGCCATCTTGATGCACTCTATGCAGAAATTTATGTCAATATCGTTTTCATCTCCAAGTGCGGATTTAACTGAAAATTCGTCCAACAAAAGCATGTTGACCATTTTATTTTTAACCATGCTAGCAATTGTTTCACAAACAGCTATGATATATGGATTTGCTTGGGCGCGAAATTTGACATCTGTTATAATATTTGATTCTACTTTAATAGAGAATTCGACATGAAATGTACCATCTAAATTAATATTTTCAGCAATGCCACTAGGCTTTGAAATTCTACCAGCGAATTTAGGGTTGTTGAATAAATTTAAAACTGTGGTGTTCATTATTTATCCCCCTTTCTCTTTCTTGTTTTTGCTCCATATGTTGATGAATATGCACGGAGTTCCTCAACCGACTTTTTGATTATGCTAAGCGCTTCATCTAGTTCTTCATAGCTATTGTTTTTGCCTAGACTAAATCGAATTGTGCTTTTAGCGTCATCATTGCTGAGTCCTATGGCAGAAATAACATGAGAAACTGCCAAACTGTTGCTGGTGCAAGCACTGCCGGTTGAAACAGCCACGCCATTAAGATCTAATTTTGTAAGCAAACTTTCGCCATCCACGCCTGTGAATGTAACAGAAATTATGTTTGGAACTTTTTGCCTTACATTTGCGTTAATTGTTATATTTTCAACCATTTCGTTTAATTTGGTTATGAAATAGTTTGAAAGTTCTTGCAATTTGTGTCTATTTGTGCGGATATCACGATATGCAATTTCGCAAGCCTTGGCAAAGCCAACTACACCGGCAGTATTGGTTGTGCCGCCGCGTTTGCCGCGCTCTTGATTTCCGCCAAAAATGATTGGGTCGATTTTAGTTTTGTTTGAAACATATAAGCAACCAACACCTTTTGGACCATAAATTTTGTGAGATGAAATTGTCATTGCATCTATTCCTAAGTCTGCAACGTCAAAAGTCATATTTCCATAAAGTTGCACGGCGTCTGTGTGGAATTTGGCGCCTTTTTCATGAGCTGTTTGAGCGATGGCCTTTATGTTTTGAATTGTGCCAAGCTCGTTATTTGCGCTCATAATTGAAACTAAGATTGTGGTAGATTTTAGATATCTTAATAGATCTGCAAAGCGGATGAATCCATTTTTGTCGACATCAAGATAGGTAACTTCATAGCCATTGCGTTCAAGATATTTGCACGCATTTAATATGGATGGATGTTCAATTTTGCTAGTTATAATATGATTCCCATGCTCTCTATTAGCCATTGCCAAGCCAATTATTGCCATACTGTTGGCTTCGCTCCCACTCGAAGTGAAATAGATTTCGTTAGATTTCGCGTTTATTGTGTTTGCAATCGTGTCCCTACTTGCATCAACCAAAGCTGCCGCATCTCGACCAAAAGAGTGAATTGAAGAAGCATTGCCAAAATTGCCTGTTAAAACGGGCATCATAGCATTTAAAACTTCGGCACTAAGGCTGGTGGTTGAAGCATTGTCTAAATAAATTCTGTTCATTTTCTCTCTCCATTTGAAAATTTAGCACAGTTTGGGCATTTTGTCAATATTAAATTTAAAAAAATTATAAAATTTAATATAAAAAACAAGAAAAAAGTTGGCCCATGCCAACCTATTTGTTACAGCGATTTACAAAATCCAGAACTTCATCATATGAGTTTAAGCCAACCATGCTGTCTACAATCTCGCCAGACTTAAAGCATATTACAGTCGGCACACTGAAAACTCGATATCTCTTTGCCACCTCTTCATTTTCGTCAATATCCAATGAATAAAAATTGGCGCTTTGAACAGTTTCCTCAACGCGTTCCAAAATTGGCCTTAACATCCTGCAAGGCATACACCATGTTGCAAAAAAGTCAACAACTGTCAATTTTTTGCTGTTTATTGTTTTGTCAAAGTCTTCTTCTTTGAGTTCTTTCATATTATCTCCCTATAATTTTATTGATAACAAAAGCCGTGATAACACAAGCCATACTTAATGGATAGTATACCACACTTGCCACAATTTTACAATCATTTTTGATTGCTTTTTGCTTAGTGTAACAAACATCAAGATGTTTTATTCTCTCATTTGAGCAAAATTTTCTTAAAATTTTGGCGATTGGATCATAACTTGTTTTGGAAATGTCAGTTACTTCAAAATTTGGAATTTCGGCGTATCTATTTCCTGCACCCATAGCTGAAATAATTGGAATTTTTTTCTCGTTTGCTTCAAGTATAAGCAATTTTTTAGCAGTTAGATCGTCTATGCAATCAATTATATAATCATATTGCGTTAAATCAATATTGTTCTTGGTTGCATCGCTATATTTTATTGGATAAGTTTTTATTCTTAAATTAGGATTAATATTTTTTAGTTGTTTTTTTATTTCGTCAACTTTCAATTTGCCAAGATTTTTTATATTTGCAACAAGTTGGCGATTGATATTTGTTATGTCAACAACATCAAAATCGACAACGGATAGATTTTGTATGCCCGAGCGCACCAAAAAATGAGCAACAGCACCACCAACTCCGCCCACACCAAAAATTATTATGTTGGCAGAGGTTAGTTTTTTTAATTGCTCTTCTTTTAGCATAATAGCAAATCTATTAAGATAATCTAAATCATCATTACAAGACATATTTTTTAAAGTCATGCGCGTGTATTAAATTCTTCATTGTGTTTTCAACGAATAGTTTATCGATTTTTACATCCACAACTGGATTATCATCGCTAGCATTAAATGAAATATCTTCCAACAACGCTTCCATTATAGTCTGCAATCTTCTTGCTCCAATATTTTCATTCGTTTCGTTTTCTTCAAAAGCAAGTTCAGCTATCGCGTCAATTGCGTCATCCGTAAATTGAATATTGACATTGTCAACTTTCAATAGTTGTTCATATTGTGTTGTGATTGCATTTTCAGGAATTGTCAAAATCTTTTTGAAATCATCTTTGTCGAGACTATCAAGTTCAACTTGAATTGGGAAACGCCCTTGAAGTTCAGGAATCAAGTCACTAACACTCGAAATTTGGAACGCACCAGCCGCAATAAATAGTATATAGTCCGTATGAACTACACCATATTTTGTATTAACAACGCTGCCTTCTACAATTGGTAAAATATCTCGTTGAACACCTTCTCGTGAAACATCTTGAGTGTTATTTTTCTTGGCTGCGATTTTGTCAAACTCGTCAATAAATATTATGCCTTCTTGTTCTGCGCGGAAAATGGCTTCTTTGTTTAGGTTGTCTGGGTCTATTAGGCGGTCGCACTCTTCTTC
>CANQHS010000041.1 GCA_947623795.1 uncultured Clostridia bacterium
AACTGCGCAAAAATGTTGCGTCATTTTCTTTTGTAAACTGACCAATCCACTCAACAAGAGATAGATCGCAATTTTCAAAATAGCTGTTGTTGTTTTGCGGCAGATATGTGGCGGTTATTGTTTTACCCCAAATGACTTCTCCTTTATAGTCCGTGTCCTTGCCCGCCAAGATGTCGAACAATGCGGTTACAACATTGCTATTGTCGCTCATGATTGCGATTTTGTTGTCCGGACGGACGGTGAAACTGACATTTTCAAACAGGCCTTTTTTTGTTAAATTTCTAACAAACAAAATGTCGTTGCCTATGCGTTGCTCAAATTTAAAATCAATATATGGATATTTTCTGCTAGAGGGCTTGATGTCTTCAATCGTCAAGCGTTCAAGTTCCTTTTTGCGGCTTGTGGCTTGCTTGGATTTTGAGGCATTGGCGGCAAATCGGGCGATGAAGTCTTGCAATTCTTTAGCGCGCTGTTCAGCCTTTTTGTTCTGTTCCTTTTGTTGTTTTAATGCTAGTTGGCTTGACTCGTACCAAAAGTCGTAGTTGCCAAGATACAAATTGATTTTTCCATAATCTATGTCGCAAATATGCGTGCAGACTTTATTCAAAAAGTGCCTATTGTGGCTGACAATAATAATCGTGTTTTCAAAATTCAAAATGAAATCTTCAAGCCAGCGGATTGTTTTAACATCAAGGTTGTTGGTTGGTTCATCCAAAATGAGATTGTCCGGATTGGAAAACAATGCTTGGGCGAGCAAAACTTTAACTTTTATCTTGCTATCCACATTTGCCATTATTTCATTGTGTAATTCTTTTGGAATTTCAAGCGAATTTAACAAGTTTTCCGCATCACTTTCCGCGTCCCAGCCATTTAGTTCCATAAATTCAGCTTCCAACTCGCCAAGTTTAACGCCATCTTCTTCTGTGAAATCGGTCTTTTGATAATATTTTTCCTTTTCGTCCATAATTTCAACAAGGCGCTTATGCCCCATTAAAACTGTTCTTAGAACGGTATAGTCATTATATTTTTCTTGGTTCTGTTCCAAAACGGACAATCTCTCTTTTGGCGGGATTATAACTTCGCCTTTGTTAGGCTCAAGGTCGCCAGAAAGAACGCGCATAAATGTAGATTTACCCGCACCATTGGCACCAATAACGCCATAGCAATTGCCCTTTGTGAATTTAAGGTTTACTTCGTCAAAAAGTTTTCGGCTTCCAAATTGAACAGCCACATTATTTACTGTTATCATAATTCTCCTATTTAGTTAGATTAGCATAAAAAAAATAATTTTGCAATGATTTTTGCAAAATTACTATATTCTTATTTACTTTTAAATTTGTTAAGCACAAAAATTGTGGCGAACACGACAGGCAAACCGATTAGGTAACCAGCTATTATATCACTACAATAATGAACGCCTAAATAAATTCGTGAAAAGCCAACGACAAGGACAATTAGGCTAAATAAAATTGTTAACGTGATTTTAAGCCATTTTTTGTCCACATATTTTAGCACGAAATAAATAAGCAGGCCGAAGAAAACGATGCTTAGCATTGCATGTGCACTTGGGAAGCTATATCCAATTTCTTTTATGACCATTTCAAGCGCTGGGCGGGGGCGTTTCACCGTGTATTTAATTAATAAATTAATAAGTGATGCCGCAGTTAGTCCACCAAGCAAACCAAAGCCTATGCGCCTATTTTTAACGAAAATTAAAATAATTAAGGACGCGGCAAAAAGCACAACCGACGAGCCAAAATATGTGAGAATTTTAAGAACGACGTTGCAAAATCCGTTTCGTGAATTTAATAAAATTTCATTTAGTCTATCTATTGCAAAAATGTGTTTGTTTGCGACCAAAATTAAAAAAACCACAAAGCCAATAAGGCTTAACGCGGAAACAACTATTGAAATTATCGTTTTTTTGTTTTGTTTCATTTTATCTTACGATTTAAGCTTATTTAGTTAAATTGCCATTTGAGTTGGCGGGCAAACGATGTTTGCGAGGAGCTTTAGGCTGCTCTGTTTCCTTTTTCTTTGGGCGGGACAAATAAATTGATGTCCTACTAACAAGCCCAACATCCTTTGAAACTTTTTTTGTAGTGTCTTGCTCCGTGTGGCAAGTTTTATTTTCTTTTGTTTTCATCTCTATCTATCCAAAAATCTTCTAACATTTTCAAAGTTAGTGCAATCTGTGTGTTGAGTGTAGTAAACTAGGCAGGCCATTGAACTAATTTCCATAAGCACATCAAGAGCCACTGTCACGATATCTCGTGTTGAGATCTCTTGCTTTTGAAGAGCAAAAAGTTTTGTTTCAATTGTGGAAACAATCTCTTCAACCGATTTTGCAATATCCACGCAATATGTGGCATATTTTATGCTTTCGGTCAACTTTTCAATTTTAAATGGCTCACGCACATTGTCTACATTTGTGACAACCATAGGATTGGATTCCACAGTTTCATATGTTGTGAAGCGTTTGCCACATTTCAAGCACTCTCTTCTACGCCTAATGCTGGTGTCTTTTAAATAGCGGCTGTCAACAACTTTGCTTTCGCTATTTCCGCAAAATATACATCTCATAATTTTCTCCTTAATTTATAATTTTATTATTGCACAAATCGTCGATTTTTACAAATGATTTTGTATTGTTTTTTAAAATTTTTTTAAATTAAAAATCTATATAGTGTATTGAAACAAAGCGTATACACCTAAATGCAAGAAAAAACAAGGGAAATACCTTGTTAGTAACTTGTGTTTAGGTTGCTGCTGCCAAGCGTTATAACATTTGGCTTGTTGTGTCCACCCTTTGGCTGTGGCGGAGGTGGTGGAGGCGGATTTTCGTTAACATAAAGTTCAACCAAAATTACATCAACCCCAATTTTGCACACACAGTTGAATGGAATGAACAAATCCTTATTGCCCTTAAACATTCCCCAAAAGCCGCAATTTGGCTGTGGCACAACAAATCCGAGTGCGTTGGCGGTTACAACATCAAAAATTATGTCTGTTATATGCCCCAGACATTTGCCGTCAACCGTGTTTATGACCTGTTTGCGTTTCAGTTCAAGGAAGGACGCTTCCATATCATAAAATATGAATAAATTTGTAAAAAGTTGTCAAATTCGCCAAATTTTATCAGTTTATACACAGCCCCACTTTTTTATTTGGATTTAATATTTTTTTAATAAAGAAGTTGAAATCATCCAAAGTTATAGAATCTAACAATTTCAAATATTGATCATTTGCTTGCTTGTTAAAATTCTCTAAGCTCTCGGCGTTTTGCTTTATTAATTCTGTCATTATAATTTCGTCTGCGTTTGATATGTTGTTATATTTATAATCAATTAAAATATTCCTTATATCCATTGGTTGAATTAAGCCGGGTTGTTTTAATTTGTTCATTTTTAAGTTAAATTTCGCCAGATTGAATTCTTTAGCAGTTAACCCTTTATTTGATAATCTTTCAAACCAAATATTTAACTCTTTTTCAACCTTTTCCCGGTTTTCAGGTTTATGCACAATGCTGATTGTAAATAATGTTTTGCCATCATCTTCCTTTAGACCACTTTTTGTTCGATACGCGAGTTGTTTTTTATGTCTTAATGGTTTTTTTAGTCCTATTCTAAAATTATTATTAAAATAAATTAAAATATCTAGCATTATTTTTTGTTTCTCATTAAGCTTTGTGGGCAAGATAAAATTTTTGTTTGTTGAAGCTGTTTCCAGCTTGCTAATATGCCCCGTTGAACTTTTTAATTCCTCATCAACTTTATTAAAATCTAATTTTAAATTTTTATTTGACATTTTGGAAGTTGGCAACTCTTTATAAAATTCTTCAACTATAAACTTTAAAATTTCGCTTTTCAAATTTGAAACAATGGCAATCTCCAAATTTGCAGTTGTTAAATTTCTATTTATATAGTCTTTTATCATTTCGAGCGAAATACTTTTTAATGCTTTTTTATATTTTAAAATATCTTCATCGCTCAATGTTTGATAGCTATATAATTCCTCTTCTATGATTAATTTTTCTTTTTCTAAATTTTCATTGGTTAAATTTGCATATCTTAGCATTTTTGCAATAGTTAAAAGGCGTTCTTTTAATTGAGCAAATGTTAAAACCGAAAAAGTAAATTCTAAATGGTCAAATCGTGTGCGTGCATCTGAGTTGTGAACACCCATATATTTATTTTCAACCAATTTGTTGTTAATTAACAATTTCCCCATGATGAGATGTTCGCATATATGAGCTAATTGTGGGCATGTTTGTGTTGCTTTCCCACCTAAAAAATTTACATTAACATAGGTTGCTTCGTTAATGGGGTTTTTTATAATATATAAATCTGCATCAAAAATTTTTATTTTTTCCATATTAGTTTAAATATAGGCCCACTTCTTTTAGGGTTAATTTGGATTTTTTAATTAGAGGTTTGCATGGGTTAGTGCGGGTTTGAATTGGAATATCGTTTACATCAACTGTTTGAATGTTACCATCCTTATCGCAAAGCACAACTTCACCTGTTACAATTGGCGAAATTATTGCAAAAATTTGCTCTTTGCCCGTGATTATTTTTAGGCCTTTTCTGTTTCTTGCACCAATTGGAATTTCATTTAAGCTAAATTTCTTTGCGTTTGCTTCTGGAGTTACAACAAGCACCCTATCGAGTGTGTTTACAAGGCTTGCAAAAATAACTTTTGCTTTGTCGTTCAAACTCATGCCAATAACTCCGCCGCTATTGCGTTTTGTAACAGGAACGCTGCTATATTCCACATTAACAGCCATGCCATCGCTTCCAACCATGAGTAGGCTTGGTGTGTTATCATTAACTTGAACGTTAACAAGGCGGTCAAAATCTTTAAGTTTAAGTGCGATGCTGCCCGATTTTAGTGTTTCATATTCGGTTGTTTCGATGCGTTTAATGTAGCCATCTTGCGTTGTCATAACAAGTTCTTTGGCTTCCTTAAGTTCATTTTCATCGAAGAGTGCCACAATCTTTTCCTTTGTTTCCGCATGGGTTATTTGGCTGAAATTTGTGCCTTTTGTGGCGAATTTTGCGTTTGGAATATCGCGGACATTAATCTTAAAGAAATTGCCAAAGTTAGTGAACGCGCAAACTGCGCTGTTCATGCTTGTGTGCACCATAATTTTGTGAAGTGCGTTGATGTTGTCATATTTATATGTTGGATTGGCGTTTTGAATTTGCTTGATATCTAATGTTTTAAGCCTAAATCCGTCATTTGTTAGTGCAACTGCACACTCTGTGTCGAGCAATTTTTCGATTGGAGTTATATCATAATTTTCAAAGTCGGTCACAATTTGAGTTTTTCTTGGAGTAGCATATTTCTCTTTGATTGCTGTCAACTCTTTTTTGATAACTGCATATTGTTTTTCTTGGTTATTTAAAATTGCGGTGAGTTCCTTAATTTGCTTTCTAAGTTCGGCAAGTTCTTGTTGCAATTTTTCGGTTTCAAGGTTAGTTAATCTACTCAAACGCATATCTAAAATGGCTTGTGTTTGAATATCGGTCAATTTAAACCTTTCCATCAACCTTGTTTTTGCTTCGACTGTGGATTTTGAGGATTTAATAATTTTTACGACTTCATCAATATTTTGAATTGCAATGCACAAGCCTTCCACAATGTGCGCTCTCGCTTTAGCTTTTTCCAAATCGAATTTTGTGCGTCGCACAATGATATTAAGTTGGAATTTGATGTAATAATTTAAATAATCTAACAATCCTAATTGTTTTGGGCTACCGTCCGCGATTGCAACAACGTTATAGTTAAAGTTAAGTTGCATATCTGTGTGTTTTAGCAAAAGCGCAATAATGTTATTTACATCTGCATCTTTTTTAACTTGAATTACAGCGCGCATGCCGGTTTTGTCGCTCTCGTCTTGAATTGCGGAAATGTCGGCAAGTTCGTCTTTCAACTTCTCTTTAAGGTCGCTTATTGACTTCAAAAATTCAGCCTTATTCACTTGATAAGGAAGTTCGGTTATAACAATGTTAGTTTTACCATTTTTGTCATCTTCCGTGTGGAAAACTGCACGCATTGTGACTTTCCCGCGACCGGTTGTGTAGGCTTCCACCATATCGTTTGACGCACAAACCATGCCTCCAGTTGGAAAATCTGGACCTTTCACGATTTTTAGCATCTCGTTAAGAGAAATATTTGGATTGTCGATATATGCGATACAGCCATCAATCATTTCGCCCAAATTGTGTGTTGGAATATTTGTTGCAAGGCCGACTGCGATGCCCGAAGCACCGTTGACAAACAAATTTGGGAATCGGCCGGTTAGATAGTCCGGCTCTTTTAGCGTGTCATCAAAGTTAAAGCTATAAGTTACAGTATCTTTGTCCAAATCGCTCATAAGTTCAAGTGCGAGCGGGCTTAATCTAACTTCGGTGTAACGCATTGCGGCTGGCGGATCGCCATCAATAGAGCCAAAGTTCCCGTGTCCTTCAACAAGGCGCTCGCCCATAACGAAATCTTGAGCCATCCTCACCATCGCCCCATACACCGAACTATCGCCGTGCGGGTGGAATTTACCAAGTGTGTCACCCACAATACGGGCAGATTTTTTAAAAGGCTTATCTGGCGTGACGCCCAATTCAAGCATATCGAACAAAATTCTGCGTTGAACGGGTTTTAAGCCGTCTTCCACACGAGGAAGTGCCCTATCCATGATGACATATTCGCTGTATGGGAGCATGGAAATGGACATTATTTCTTCAACTGTTTTTTCAAACATATTGCCGGTTGTTGGCGTTTCAATTTTCTTTTCTTTCATTACTTATCTTCCCCTTCCGTGTCTTTATCGAAATTGTCAAGTCTGTTGAAATTTGCAAATTTATTAATATAATCCTTTCTTGGTCCAACATCGTCGCCCATCCACATTGTTATCTCTTTGTCTGCCAAAACTGCGTCTTCAAGTGTAACGCGGATCATGCTTCGTTTTGCTGGGTCCATTGTGGTTGTCCAAAGTTGTTCGGCGCTCATTTCGCCAAGCCCTTTATAGCGCTGGATTGTGTAGTTCTTTAAATTTTTAGTGTAATCCGCAAGCTCTTCATCAGAATAACAATATTTTTGTTTCCCGCTAGTTTCTACCATGTATAGTGGTGGCATGCCTACATAAATATTGCCATTTGTGATAAGTGGACGCATATAGCGGAAAAAGAAAGTCAACAAAATGCATCTAATGTGCATACCGTCTTGGTCGGCATCACTTAGGATAATGATTTTGTTATATTTTAAATTCTCAAGTTTGAAATCTTCCCCAATTCCCGTGCCTATTGCGCCTATAATTGTGCGGATTTCCTCATTTGCAAGCACTTGGTCTATACGCTTCTTCTCGCTGTTTAATGGCT
>CANQHS010000042.1 GCA_947623795.1 uncultured Clostridia bacterium
GCTCATTTTTTACAATTTCGAGGAGTTCGGATTTTGTGATTTTCCCCAAGTGGTAGTCGGTTAAAAGCGATTGAATTGCCTTTATTTTAACAATCTTGTTGTGCATTGCGGTGTAGGTTAAATTTTCCTCTTCATCGTTTGTGAAAAACAGCAAAAATCCGCCTTCGAGCGAAATGATTGTGGCGAAATCGGAGAGATATTGATTGTAATTTTCGTGGCAACTATCGTCCATTTTCCACAATTTCAAGTGTTTTTTGTTGATATATTTTTGCATGCGTCTGCGTTTTAAAAGTGTTTGTGGGCTTATTGGCATAAATCCTTCCTTTTTCCGTCATTATACTCCGCGATTTGGCATTTTGAGATCAACACTGCCACTTTTGAGCAAAATTTTTGAAAAATTTAATAAGTTCGCATCAAATTTTTAAAATTTATTGAAATAATTTTTATTTGTGATATAATAATCGCATGAAAAATGTGGTGGAAGATTTCGATGCGATTGTAATCGGCAGCGGGCACGCGGGGAGCGAAGCCTGCCTTGCTCTTTCGCGCCTCAACAAAAAAACGCTTCTCACCACACTGAATTTGGACAGCATCGCTTTTCTTGCCTGCAACCCTTCTATTGGTGGAACAGCAAAAGGCCAACTCGCGGGCGAAGTGGACGCACTTGGCGGCGAGATGGGCGTCAATGCGGATAAGTCCATGCTCCAACTCAGATTGCTCAATTCGGGCAAGGGCCCAGCAGTGCAATCGCTCCGCGCACAGGTGGACAAAATTTCATATCATAACGAGATGAAACACACGCTTGAACGCCAAAAAAATCTCGACATTTTGCAATGCGAAGTGGCGGAAATTTTGGTTGAAAACGGCGCGGTTGTTGGGGTCAGGACAACCTTGGGCGAAGTTTATTCTTGCCGCGCGGTCGTTGTGGCAACGGGGGTATATTTGAATAGCCAAATCATCATTGGCGATTTCACGAAAAAGACCGGACCAAATGGCTACGAGCCCAGCACAAAACTTACGCAATCGCTCATCGATTTAGGGATAACCGTCCGCCGATTTAAAACGGGCACGCCAGCGCGTGTGGACGGGAAATCGATTGACTATTCAAAGTTTGAAATCCAGCCAGGCGATGCGCTAAACACAAGTTTTTCCACGCTCAACAAAAAGGTTAAGAATTCTCTTCCTTGCTATCTTGGCTACACGAGCACAGCCATGCACGATTTGATTCGAAAAAACATCAACCGTGCGCCGCTCTATTCGGGCAAAATTCACGGCATCGGCCCGAGATATTGCCCTAGCATTGAGGACAAAGTTATGCGCTTTGCGGACAAGGAAAGGCACCAATTGTTCTTGGAGCCCGAGAGCGCGCTCACGGACGAAGTTTATGTTCAAGGCATTTCGAGCAGCATGCCGAGTGATGTTCAACGCGAGATGTATCGCCTTATTCCCGGCTTTGAGCGGGTTAAAATTATGCGCTACGCCTACGCGATTGAATATGATTGCATAGACGCGTTGGAACTTAAAAACAACTTAGAGAGCAAGAAAATTTCCGGCCTATTTTTCGCTGGGCAAATTAATGGCACAAGCGGCTATGAAGAAGCGGCGGCGCAAGGCATCATGGCGGGCATAAATGCGAGTAGATTCATAGACAATTTGCCGCCGGTCGTGCTCGGGCGGGACCAAGCATACATTGGCGTTTTGATTGACGACCTAACCACAAAAGAGATAACCGAGCCATACCGCATGATGACATCGCGCGCCGAATATAGGCTTGTTTTGCGCCAAGATAATTGTGACATCCGCTTGACCCAACTTGGGCGAGATATTGGCCTTGTGGACGATAGACGCTACCGCATTTTTAAGAGGAAACTAAAACAAATCGCGCGTGTTCAAAATGAATTGAAGGCAATGAAAAATCCAGAAACACTAAAGCCATTTTTTGAAAGGAAAAACGAGAGCCTTCCAAAATCTGGCCTAACCTTAAAAGAGGTTATAAGGCGAAACAACATAACAATTTTTGACGTGTGTGACGAATTTAACATTCTAAAAGATGTGCCAAAATCCGTGCTTGAATATGTCAACACAGAAATCAAATATGAGGGCTACATCAAGCAAGAAAACGAGCAGATTGAACGCAACAAACAAACCGAAAATTTGATTCTTCCCGACATCAACTATCTTGAAATCTCCGGGCTTAGGATTGAGGCACAGCAAAAACTTCAAAAGTTCAAACCCGCAACACTCGGACAAGCCAAACGAATTGATGGCGTCAGCCCGAGCGACATCAGCGTTCTGCTCGTGTATTTAAAACTAAAAGGAATAATTTAAATTGAAAATCGAAAATTTGTTAGAACAAATCGAAAATTCTTCGAAATTTGAAACATATTTTGAAAATTTGATTAAATATAACCGCAAAATTAACTTGACCGCAATAACCGAAAAGCGTGAAGTTTTCATCAAACATTTTTTGGATAGCGTTCTGCCAATCGACGAGATAAAACCGAACGCGAGCGTGGTGGATGTGGGGACGGGTGCGGGCTTCCCCGGCTTGCCCATAAAAATGCTTAGGCAGGACATAAGTTTGACCTTGGTCGATAGCCTTAATAAGCGGATCGGATTTTTATCCGACCTCTTAGCTAAACTCAACATAAAAACTAACATAATTGCGGAAAATTTAGAAAAAAACAAAAATTTTACGCAAAAAACAAGCATAATGACAGAAATTGATAGCAAAACTGTAAATTTGGTTCATGCCCGTGCGGAAGATTTCTGCTTAAATAATCGCGAGAGTTTTGATGTTGCCGTTGCTCGCGCGGTCGCCAAGCTGAACACCTTACTCGAATATCTCTTGCCGCTCGTGAAAGTTGGCGGAATCGTTTTGGCATATAAGGGTAGTAACTATGAAACCGAATTGAATGAAAGCCGCAAAGCGATTGAAATTTTGGGTGGCGCATACGAAAAAGCGCTGTCGTTTACTCTTCCGGACGATATGGGCGAGCGCAATATTATTGTCATTAAAAAGATAAAACCAACGCCAAAAAACTTTCCGCGTGCACAAAATAAACCTAAAACCGATCCAATAAAATAAAAAGGGCTTAATTGCCCTTCTTTTTCTTTATAAAATGCCTTATGAGTTCGATTGCGATTATAACGAACACCAAAATTATGAAAATGTAAAATAGATAGTCGTTTAGCCATGGGAAGAATTGCAAAATTAGCGTTATCAATAGCCCAGCAACCAAATTTCCGCCCGCAACTGTTAGGCAAGTTGTGAAATAATCTAGCCCGATGAACACCGCTATGCAAGTGCCCGTCCAAACGCCCGTGAATGGCAGCGGAACAGCAACGAAAACGAACACTGCCAGCACCTTTTTCCACCATGCCGCACTAAATTTTTGGCTTGTTTCATCTGCACCACTAATCTTTGCGCTCTTGCTTTTTACCCTATTTTCAATCGCGAGCGCAAGATTTTTGAAAAGTTTTATCTTCTTTAGCCAATTTATTATTGGAATAAAGATTATTGCCACAATTGGCACAACCAAACTGCTGCCGAGTAAGCTCCAACCCAAAGCTGTCCAATTTGTCATTGCAAGTTCGCCCCAAAAGCCGGGATTGGTCGCAAAAGGAATAGCCCCCCTTAGTTCAATAATTGGGACCATAGAAATCAATATTGTTGCCAAAATTATGTTGTCGCCAAAGACGTTGGCAAAAAGATTATTTAAAAATGCGGTCATAAGATATGTTATTATAATAAGATGTTGAGAAATTAATACTTACAATATAAAAATTGAGAGTTTAATGCTAATTAATTTTAAAAATTGAGAATTTAAAGTTATTAATGCTCAAAATTAAAGATTTAATACCTTATTATATTAAAAGCGATCAACATCTAAAAGTATTTTTATAATAAAAAAGATTAGCTCGTTTGTCAAGAAATAAATATTAAATTTGAAATTTTTACCCTTGATATTAAAAATTTTAAGCAGAAATGGCATAATTTTTATAAAAATATGTTAAATTCACCACAAATTTCAAAAAATTTAATAAATATTTGCAATTTTTAGAAAAATTAGTTATTATATTGCTAGGAGATGAAAAATGGCAAAGGTGATTTCTATTGCAAAT
This sequence comes from uncultured Clostridia bacterium, assembly GCA_947623795.1. GTDB lineage: Bacteria > Bacillota > Clostridia > Christensenellales > UBA1242 > Onthoplasma. The sequence continues at coordinate 4,126 of CANQHS010000042.1, forward strand.
CAAAAGGGCGGAGTTGGAAAAACCACAACTTGCGTCAATCTTGCTAGCTACTTAGCAGACAAAGGCAAAAAAGTGCTTTTGATTGATATGGACCCACAAGGGAACGCATGCACCAGCCTTGGCGTTGATGTGGACAAGGACAAAGACTCAATTTATGATGTCTTGTTGGGCGACGTTGAAATTGGCGAGGCTGTCTACCCTAGCGTTTTAAAGGGATTGGACGTCATTCCAAGCAATGTGGATTTGGCGGGTGCAGAGGTGGATTTGGTGTATGTCGATAGGCGCGAATATGTGCTTAAAGAAGCTTTGAAGGACTTAAAAGACAAATATGAATATGTGTTCATTGATTGTCCGCCTTCGCTAGGATTGTTGACTGTAAATGCCTTGACCGCCACAGATACAGTCATGATTCCTATTCAATGTGAATATTTCGCTTTGGTGGGTCTCGGCCAACTTATGAACACAATAAGGCTAATTAAAAAGCATTTAAACCCAGAAATTGAAATCGAAGGTGTGTTGCTAACAATGAAAGATAACCGAAGCAACCTTGTTGCACAAGTGGCGGACGAAATCAAAAAATATTTCGGTCCTAAGGTGTATGATACATATATTCCGCGGAATATAAGGTTGGCAGAAAGTCCAAGCCATGGCAAACCAATCATTTTATATGACGATAAAAGCAAAGGTGCGGCGGCTTATCGGGCCTTGTGTGACGAATTTTTAAAAAGACAATAGAAAAATGTTCCATGTGGAACGTTTTTTCTTTATTTTTTCTTGACACCAAAATTCTTTTAATTTATAATTAAATTGTTCCACATGGAACACAAAGGAGAAAGATATGAAACCAGGATTAGGAAGAGGGCTTGATAGCCTATTAAAATCTTATGATAGAGAACTTGAAGAAACAGAAATGAAGTCTGCAAAAAAATCTGCGGGCGAAAAAGTTGACGAATTGGTGGATATAAACAAAATTTATGCCAATCCAAACCAACCAAGAAAAGTTTTTGACCAAGAATCTTTAAACGAATTGGCAGAAAGCATAAAAATTCATGGCTTAATTCAACCGCTTATTGTTAATGAAACAGACAAGGGCTATATGATTATTGCGGGCGAAAGGCGTTACCGCGCGTGCAAAATTGCGGGATTGGATAAGGTTAATGTCATAGTAAAGAAATATTCAAACAAACAAATTGCTGAAATCGCCTTAATTGAAAACTTGCAAAGGGAAGATTTGAATCCTATTGAAATGTCAAAGGGAATCAAACGACTTATGGACGAATATGGCCTAACTCAAGAGAAAGCGGCCGAAAGATTGGGGAAATCCCGTTCCGCCATTGCAAATTCACTAAGAATTTTGACATTATATCCAGAAGTTATCGACCTCATTGAAAAAGGCAAAGTTTCGTTTGGTCATGCTAAGGTGCTGGTGGCTGTATCCGACTACGCAACACAATTGACGTTGGCAAAAAAAGTAGCAAAAGACAAATTGACCGTTAGGGATTTGGAGCGGGAAGTTGAAGCCTATCTAGGCAAAGGAAAAAAGAAAAAAGCAAAGCCAACCACAAGCGAGGAACTAAGAGATTTCGTGAACAGTTTGCAACGAAAGCTTGGCACAAAAGTTAACCTAATCGGCAACAACAAAAAAGGACGAATCTACATAGACTACTATACTGAGGACGACTTGGACAGAATTTACGATATCATCTTGAAATAAAAATGTCTTAAAGCAAAAGATATTGAAATAAAAAACACTGAAATAAAAAGATATTGAAATAAAAATGAATATGTATAAAAGTTGAATATTAAATAAACGTGATTTAGAAATAAAAAACGGGGTTAGAAAATTGATTTTCTCTCCCCTTCTTTTTTTGAATTGAGTTCGAGCTTAAATTCTTTTAGTATTGCGCTTTCAATTGTTTTTGTGTTTGCGCTAGATAGATACGCGGCTGCGCCAACATGTCCACCACCACCATGTTTTTTTGCAATTTGAGCAACATCATAAGGCTCTCTTGCTCGCATGCTGACATAATACGAATCGCTTTTGGGATAGATAAAACACATGAGTTCGCAGCCTTGTGTGCCCGCCAATTGATTTGAAATGCTTGTGTAATCGTCTTGGTCAAACTCTAAATTGTCCGCTTCGCTTTTTGAAATGTGGCTTATGATTATCCTTCCGCCTTCATAAGTTTTTGAGTTGTCTATAGAAAGAGCAAAGGCCCTTTTACTCTTCAATGTTGAGTTCAAAAAGAAATAATTATAATAGTCGTGCGGGTTAATATATTTAATGCAAGCGCTAGCTAGTTCAAAACTTGTTTTTGTCATTGCGCCTACTGAAAAATTGTTTGTGTCAGTAATTAGTCCGGAATATAGGCGGCTTGAGATTTTTTTATTTAATTTATAATTATATTCATTGAAAATAGAATATAGAATTTCGCAAGTTGAACTCACAATTTCGACAAATTTTATCTCTGGATTCAAATTGTTTGTGGCATGGTGGTCTATAACGCCCTTTATTTTAGCTTTTTTGTATAACTCTGCGTATTTTCCAAGCCGTTCTACGTTCGGGCAATCTATAATTATTGCGGCATCATATTCCCTAATCTCAGGATTTAAAATTGCGTCGTCTAAAATTGGCAAATACGAGTCTTGCAATGTTTCGCATTCAGCAAAAATGTCCGCGTGCTTATTAAATTTTTCTTTAATAAAATCCTTCATTAACACCAAACTTGATAGAGCATCAACATCCGGGTCGATATGGGCAATAAGACAAATTGAATTTGCATTTTTCAATTTTTTCAAATCTTTGTATTTCTTTTGCATAACAAAATTATAGCATAAAAAATTTTTAAAAATATTAAAAATGACGCCTTTTTGACAGTTTTTTTGCAAAAATTTGCCCATTTATCCACATTTGGTGGAAAAATATGTGGATAACTTGTGGATAAACTGTGGACAAGCGGTGGATAAACGCATTTCATTAACTCTTTAAAAGTAGGATTAGGGGATACACTCGACTCGCTTTTTATACCCCCACTGCGAACATAGTTCTTGTGGGGACCCCGAATGCTCGCTCGGTATGACAACGTCACAAACTGCGCTATATCTCATTTGCTAGACGCAAATTTCGTTTT
>CANQHS010000043.1 GCA_947623795.1 uncultured Clostridia bacterium
ATTGTCCAAGAAAACGAAAATGGTGAGCGGACAGGAACAATTGAAACGATTGAAAACAACAGCGAGCTTATCGCGCCGAAAGCAGGAGATCACATTGAGGTAGGCGATGCACTGACTTTCGTTGATAAAATCTATAGCAAATTTATTTGCATTTTCCTTATTTTGTGGTAAAATAATTCCATGTTTGCAGCACCAGGAACATATAAACCAGTTGGAATGTTTACAACAACACACATTGTTAGCGTTTGTGTGTGTATTTGTTTAATTGTCCTAGCGGTCGTTTTAACAAGGAAAATGAAAAAAGAAACATATCTAATAATGCTTAGGGTGTTTGCAGTTGTTTTCACTTGCTTGGAACTTTTCAAAATAATATGGTCTCTATCTATGGGACTTAAAAATATAAATTCGTGGATGCCTTTGTATTTTTGTTCGTTATTTATTTATGCGCTTTGGTTCACATGGTCTAAAAACAAAGAAATTAGAGATTTTGGCTTGTCGTTTATTGCAATGGCAGGAATTATTGCGGGCGGGGTCTTCCTAATTTGCCCATCAACTTCGTTTAACAACTACCCAATTTGGCATTTCCAATGTTTATATAGCATGATATACCACTCCACATTTGTTTATTCTTCAATAATGATTTTTGTAACAAGAGCAACCGAAATCAACTTTAAATTAGCGATAAAATACATAATTTTCTGCCTTGTGTTTATGGCTTTGGCATTAATCATGAATACAATTTGGAAAGATGCAAACTTAATGTTTTTATCAAGACCAAGCGTTATTCCAATTCCAATTCTTAAAACAATTCACAATTTCTCGCAACTGCTCTACACAATGATAATAATAACCGCGCACCTGTTAATGTCTTTTGTTGCTGGAATCTATTGGCTAATCAATAAGGCAATAACAAAAAACTCCAACACTAAAAATCAGGCTTAAGCCTGATTTTTTGGCAATTAGGACTTCAAAGGCAAAAAATTTGCCCTTAAAAACGATATTTTTTAATGAAATTAGCACTCCAACAAAAAGTTTGCTAAAAATTTTTAAAAATTTGTCAAAAATGCTTGACATTGGGGAATAATAGGTATAGAATATAGGCGAAAGTCAAAGAAAGTCAAACTCGCAAACTGCGTTATTATTGATCCACAAAAAAATTTTGCGGTCATAACCTTAACTTGTTGCTCGTTAACCCCATTTCGAATTAAGTTTTCATGGGGACCACGTGTGATTATTCATGTTAGAATTTGTGACGTCGTAAAGTTTTCGTAGTGGGCTTAAACATTTGGAGGAAAAAAATGAACAAAACTATAAGTGACATAATTGAAGAATTCATCATTTCAAGTCTTGATGACGATAGTTTTATTGAGTTGTCGCGTAATGATTTAGCCAAATTTTTCGCCTGCGTTCCTAGCCAAATTAATTATGTGCTTAACACGCGCTTTACAATAAATCGCGGTTTCGTGGTTGAGAGCCAGCGTGGCGGCGGAGGATATATCAAGGTGACAAAACTTAAAGATGACAATGAAAATTATCTGAAATCTGCCTTGGATAATTGTAGCGAGCCAACGAGTTTGATTCGTGCCAATCAAATTGTTAGCACTTTAGCTGACAAAAAGATTATAACTAATGATGAATCGGAGATAATCAAGAGTGCAATTAGCGATAAAGCACTAAATAATCCTATAAATATGGAAAATATTTTACGTAGTAACATATTGAAACAGGTTATAATTGAATTGATGAAAAAGGAAAAGTAATTTCATAAAGGAGGTAAAAATTATGAAATGTGATAGATGTGGAAAACCTAGTGTGTATCACTCAACTTTAATAGTAAATGGAGTGAGCCAAACAACAAATTTGTGCAGAGATTGTGCAATAAAGGAAGGTGTGTTCAACGCCAGCCCAACAAGCATTTTTGATGAATTGTTTATGCCTTTTGCGGACATTTTGCCATTTGAACAAGTGGAAAATATTGTTTGTCCCGTTTGCAAAACGAGCCTAAGAGAATTCAAACAGACGCGAAGATTGGGTTGCCCAAATTGCTATGAAGTTTTCAAGGATGAAATCGAAAAAATTGTGAAACGAATTGCTCCATTTTCAACTCATAAGCAAGAGCCAATCAAGAAATTGAAAACAGCAAAAAAAGTTGAAACGAAACAAGAAAAAATTGATTCATTGCGTCAACAAATGGCCTTGGCGGTGAAAGAAGAGCGCTATGAAGATGCGGCAAAGCTTAAAAAGCAAATCAAAGCATTGGAGAGTGAAAATGAATAATGTAATTTACACAAAAGTGAGCATTTTTAGAAATGTGAAGGACTATAAATTTGTTCCAAAACTAGAGGCAAATAAAAAGGAAGAAATTGTTAATAAATTAGTGGAAATTTTAAAAGATTTCAATCTAATTGATTTAACAAAGGCGAGCGAACAAATTAAACTTTACATTTCAAGTTTGCAAATCAACACAAAAAATAATCTGGTGTTTTTAAATCAGAAAAACAATTTAGCAATAACACTTTTTGATGGCGAGCATATAACAATTACAAGTTTTGCTGAAAATTATGACGAAAAAATCTTTAAAAATGTCAAAGACGTTGCGGCATTAATATCCAACAAAATTTCACTCTCATTTTCGGATAACTATGGCTTTTTGATGAGCGATTTAACAAAAATTGGCAGTGCGGTTAAAATTGAAAGTGCCATAGATTTAAACGCAATTAAACAACTTGAAAAAATTGAGCAAGTGAAAAGCAATATTTCAAAATTAGGCTATTCATTGATTGAAACAAAAGATAAAAACATTTTCAAACTATCCACTGTTTGCAATCTTGGATTTAGCGAAAGTGAAGTTATAAGCGAGTTCGAAAAAGTTTTGCGACAACTTGAAGATTTGGAAATTGAAAGCGCAAAAATGCTCGATGTTGAAAATCATGATGAATATCTTGACCGTGCATTGAGAAGTGTCGCCGTTATGAAATCTTGCCATTTGATGAATTATGATGAACTTAAAAATCATCTAACAAATTTGCGTTTGGGCTTAAATTTGGGCTTAATTGATATAAATCCAAGCAAAATAAACGAACTTCAACGCTTAGTTAAAAATGTGGATTATCTATCAAAAAGCGAACTAATAGATTTGGCAGATAAAGTGAAATCTATTTTAAAAGGAGATTAATATGTACAATTTAACAGATTTGGCAAACAAGACAATCCAAGTTGCCAGCCAAATTGCATCAAACTATGGTAGCACTGTGGGCACAGAGCATATTTTGTACGCCCTAACTAAGGTCGAAAGTAAATCCAAAAAGCTCCTAAAGGCCTATCATGTTGAAAGCGAAATTGTGGAAAATGTGTTGGAAAGCATAAATAACACATCGATACCATCCAATGTTGTTGAGCTAACTCCACGCGTTAAAGAACTTTTGATGATTGCCCAATCCGTTGCAAAACGCACCCACTCGGCTTACATCTCAACCGAGCATTTGCTAGTTGCACTTTTAAGCCAAGAAGATAGCTTTGCAATAAATATTTTAGCAAATGCATTAAAAGTCAATGTGTATGAAATGCGAAACAAGGCAATTTCGTTAATTGCTAACAATGTAAATAATGGCAATGCAAACACCTTCGACACTAGCGGCTTTGTTGAAGTTGGAGCAGCAAAACCATCAAATGGGAGAACTGAAACTTATAGGAGCGAACTGCCAGAAGAATTGCTAGAAATGGGCAGCGACCTAACTTTGCGTGCAAAAAATGGCAAAATAGACCCAATAATCGGCCGCGATGACGAAATTGAACGCATGATTGAAATCTTGTGCCGAAAAACGAAAAACAACCCCGTTCTTATTGGTGAAGCTGGCGTTGGTAAAACCGCAATCGTAGAAGGGCTTGCTAGGCGAATCGTTTCTGGCGATGTGCCCGCTTTCTTGAAAAATAAAACCATATATAGTCTAGATATTGGCGGACTTATGGCAGGCACAAAATATCGCGGAAGCATGGAAGAAAAACTCAAAAATGCAATCGAAATGATAACGCAAAACAAAAATATTATTGTGTTTATTGACGAAATCCACACTCTTGCGCAAGTTGGCAGCGAAAAGGGCGAGGCTAACCCAGCAGATATGTTAAAGCCATATCTCGCGCGTGGCGAAATGCAAACAATTGGTGCAACCACAACAGATGAATATAGGCGCTACATTGAGCAAGATAAAGCTCTTGAACGTCGTTTTCAACCAATAACTGTTGAGCCACCAACAGTTGAGCAAACAATCGAAATACTAAATGGCTTACGCGATAGTTATGAGGCGTTCCACAAAGTTAAAATAACCGATGAAGCAATAAAAGCAGCGGCAACTTTGTCAGACAGATACATCCAAGATAGGAGTTTGCCAGATAAGGCAATTGACCTTATTGATGAAGCATCAAGTCGTGCAAAAGTTAAAAACAACTACGAAAGCACCGAAATTAAAGCGATGCGCGAAAAATTATCTAAGTTAGAAAGCGAAAAAGAAGACGCAGTAAGCCAAGAGGACTTTGAAAAAGCAGGCAAATTGCGTGATCAAATCACAAAAACAAAGGACGAAATCGAAAGATTGAAATCCGTGCCGGCCAATTCAAACACTGTTGCCGAAATAACCGAACATGACATTGCCGAAGTAATAAGCAAATGGACAAATATTCCATTAACCAAACTTACTGAAGGCGAAGCAGAAAAACTCTTGCATCTCGAAAAAACTTTGCAAGAACGCGTTAAAGGACAGGACGAAGCGGTTGAAAAGGTGGCAAAGGCCATAAGGCGAAGTCGAATCGGCATAAGAGATCCAAAACGCCCAATTGGCAGTTTCTTGTTCCTAGGCCCAACTGGTGTCGGCAAAACCGAACTAAGCAAGGCTCTCGCTGAAGCACTGTTTGATGATGAAAACAAAATTATCCGTCTTGACATGAGTGAGTTTATGGAAGCGCACAGCGTTAGCAAACTTATTGGCAGCCCTCCTGGATATGTCGGCTTTGATGACGGTGGACAATTGACCGAACAAGTTCGCCGCAAACCATATAGCGTTGTGTTGTTCGATGAAATTGAAAAAGCACACCCAGAAGTGTTCAATATGCTTCTTCAAATATTGGACGATGGCAGATTGACGGATAGCCACGGCAAGGTTGTAAGTTTCAAAAACACAATCATCATTTTAACATCAAACATTGGCAGCGACAAATTGAACAAAACAAGCGTTGATTTAGGCTTTAGCGATAGAAAAAATGACGATAAATCCACAATTATGCTAAGCGAACTAAAAAAATATTTCAAGCCAGAACTCATCAATCGTATTGACAATATTGTTGTGTTCAACAAACTTAGTCAACCAGTGTTAAAAGAAATCGCAAAGAAAATGTTAACCGACCTAAACAAAAATTTGAAGCAGAGCGGCGTGGAATTGAAATTCACCACTGCAACATTAAATTATCTTGTTAAAAATGGCACAAATGAAGATTTTGGCGCGCGTCCGTTAAAGCGACTTATCACCACCAAAATTGAAGATGAACTTGCCGATAAAATGCTAAAAGGCGATGTTAAAGCTGGAGATCAACTCCTAGTTGATTGCAAAAATGATAAGCTCACTTTCTTAACAAAACAAGGCGAAACTGAAAACTAATAGCAAAAAATAGAGCGAATTGCTCTATTTTTTTATGCTTCCTGCATCAAAATTGATAATTTTGAAATCTTTTAAATTTGGATTAATGTTTTCACTTAAAACAAAAATTGAATTTGTGTTATTAAATATATTCTTAAAAAGTGCAAATGAAGATTTCTTAAAATCTAAATTCTTTTGATTGTCTAAATTTGAATTAACATTTACGACGGAATTCGCTGCGGTATTTGATAAATGCGTGAACAAATTTTCACATAAAATGTATTTTGGCTTTCTAGTTACAGCGCGCAATAACATAATCGTTTTTTGTGCTGATAAACTTAAATTTTTAACTTTAACTTTTTTATAAAAATGTAAATCGTCTAAATCTTTTAACTTATCTTTTTGCTTATCTTTTAAATCGTGAAAAATAAAATTTTTAACATCAAACTTTTTTAGTGTCGCTAAAATTTTTTCGATTGCAATTTGTTTTCCAATCTTTCTCATTTTAAGAGGGTAGTAGAGATTATAAAAAATGTTTTTGTTTTTAAACAAATAAATTTCTTTTGGAACATATGCCAAATTTAAATCTTTGTCTTTAATATCTTTTAAATTTTTGCCATCAAGAAAAATCTCGCCCTCATAGTTTTTGTCAATTTTTGAAATCAATCGCAAAACAAAATTGTTTCCGCTCGTTTCGTCACCAAGCAAAACTATGTTGCTTTCAATTTCAAAATTTATGTTATAAAGCGAATAATAATCTTTTATGTATTTGATAGACACGACATCAAACTTAATCATAAACACATTATAACACAAAATAAAAAATTTTTATTTTTGTCTGCGCAAATTTTTAAAAATTTATGAAAAGCAGCTTGCTTTATAAATTTTATACGAAAAAACTAAAATTTTAAGTATCCCGCACCTTCGCTATCTTTATCGCCCGTAATCTTAACACAGTGCGAAAGCAAAAAATTTTTGATATCATTGTTTGTCATGTTGGGCCAGCGAGATTTTATGTCCGCACAAATTCCAGCAACAATTGGGGTTGCCACACTTGTGCCAGACATTGATGTGTATGGTGAGCCAATATGATTGCAAGATATTATGTCCACAGCTGGGGCAAGCAAGTCGGGTTTGTGACCATAAATTGTAGGCCCGCGAGAGGAAAAATCAGCAATGTCCATATTTGCACAATCAAGTCCGCCAACAGTTATTATGTAAGGATTGTTTCCTGGGGATTTGATTGTGTTTTTTTCTGGCCCGCTGTTGCCCGCCGCGGCGACCACGATTATTCCGCGTTTCCACAAACTTTCCGCACCTTTAGAAAGCGGATCCAAATTGAAGTTTACATCTGCGCCAAAACTCATGCAAACGACAGTTATATTGTAAACTTTGTGATTTTCATACACCCATTGCATTGCATCAAGAATAGTGTTTGAATCGCTGTTGCCTTTTTCGCCAAGAGCCTTGATTGAAATTATGTTGGCTAGCGGGGCAAAACCAGAATATGTTTTATCTAAAATGCCATGTCCTGCGG
>CANQHS010000044.1 GCA_947623795.1 uncultured Clostridia bacterium
GAAATCAGCGCCCACCTACTGCTCAATGGACCATAACAGGTGGCGGAGCAAGCATAATTTCAACCAATCCAAGTAATATACGCGTGGTGGCGGTAACTTTTGGGAGAGTTGTAGATTTTGGAATAGGCGATGTAAACAATATGGGAGCGGCAATGGCTCCCGCCGCTTGCGACACCATAAGAGAACATATAAAGAACATGGGGCGGACTTCGAGCGACTATGACCTTATATTGACAGGCGATTTGGGCAAACTTGGCAGCGAGATTTTAATTGACCTTATGGAACATGATAAAATCACGCTCGGCAAAAACTATTCGGACTGTGGTTGTATGATGTATGACAAGACAGAAAGAGTGTTTATGGGTGGCAGCGGAGCGGGATGCTCTGCAAGTGTCCTTAATTCATACATCTTGAAAAAATTAAGTTCGGGCGATTTTAAACGTATATTATTGGTTTCAACAGGTGCTCTCATGAGCACAACAACTTCACAACAAGGAGATACAATTCCTGGCATCGCACATGCAGTTGAATTTGAATATTGTAGCAATATAAAGCCAAGCGAATCGGTAAACTTCGCAAAAAAAGAGAGGAAAAACAAAAATGGTTAATGTTTGGGACTATGTGATATCATTTTTAGTGGGCGGATTTATTTGCTTTTTAGGGCAAATTTTAGTTATCCGCACAAAAATCACTACTGCGAGAATATTGGTACTATTCTTAGTTTTAGGTATGGTGTTGGAAGTGTTCAATGTCTATGCACCTTTTAAAGAATTTGCAAAGGCAGGGGCAAGCGTGCCTATTATTGGCTTTGGGGCGAGCCTTGCTCGTGGGGCTATTATGGCGACAAAAGAGTATGGGGTTATTGGCATTTTTACAGGAGGGCTCACTGCTACAGCAGGTGGAATTTCAATGGCAATCTTTGCTTCTTTCCTATTTGCTCTGATATTTAGCAGTAAATCGAAACGCGGCGGGCATTAAATGTAAAAAAATGGCGAAAGCAAATATTATAAATATAATTTAATATTATTATATATGAGAAAAGAGCGGGATAAAAGGAAAATAGTTTTGATTGTCCTTCTCTTTTTATTCGCTTTTTTAAGTCTGTTATATTATTTTTTTGTGATTTGTCCGGTGGTTATATATTATTCTAAGGCAGAAACACAAGCTCTGACAGAAAAGGCGGTTAATATTGCAGTTAGCAATGTTATTAACAGGACATTGAGCTATGATAGCCTTATTGATATTCAGTATACGCCCAATGGCGATATTGCGTCTTTTTCTGCCAATCAATATGAAATAAACACAATAGCCCGTGAAATTGTTAAAGAAGCACAATTCCAGATGAACACTTTGGGTGAAGATGGATTAAGACTAAATATTGGCACATTTTCCGGCATTCCATTTTTGATTGGGCGTGGGCCCAAAATAACTATAAAGCTCGTCCCAATAGGAGCAGTGAGCAGCGAATTCGAAAGTGAATTTGATTCGGTGGGAATAAACATGACAAAACATACATTATATTTTTACATAAAAACGCATGTGAATATTGCTTTGCCGATTAGGTCATATGATGTATATTCAAACACACAAGTCATGCTCGCAGAAAGCATAATCGTTGGCAAAGTGCCAGAAGTTTATTTAAATGGAGGTAGTCTTGGCAAATCTTTAAATCTAGTTCCTTAAAATAAATTGCCAAATTTTAATAAAAGTGTTATACTAACACTATGTTATATTTTGATAATGCCTCAACAACAAAAATAAGCGACGCTGCATTGACAACTTTAATTAATGCTAGTGAACAATATTACAATCCAAGCGCTTTATATTCGCCGTCTGTTGATGTGAAAAGGGCAATTGAAGATGCTCGCGCCTTTTTCTTGTCAAAATTTAAGGGAAAACCAGGCTCGACCTTTATATTTACCGGCAGTGCAACAGAGAGCAACAATTCGGTTCTTTTTAGCCATATAAATAGGAAGGATAAGAAATATCTATTTTCGGCGGGTGAACACAGTTCGATTTATGAGAGTGCAAAGCATTATCAAAACGAGGGTTACAATATAAAATTTATTCCATTAAATAAAAATGGAGGAATTGATGTTGATGCATTAATGAAAGAACTAGACGAAAGAGTTGCATTGGTTTCAGTCATCCATGTTAGCAATGAAACGGGAGCAATCAATGACATTAAAACAATTACGAATCGCATTAAAACTTTTAATAAAAACATAATAGTCCACTCGGACGGGGTGCAAGCTGTTGGGAAATTGGACATTAGTCTTAAAGATTTAGGAGTGGATTATTACACAATATCCGCCCATAAAATCCACGGGCCTAAGGGCATTGGCGCACTTTATATCGCAAATCCAAATAAATTTAAGCCAATGATTTTGGGTGGCGGACAAGAAATGGGACTAAGATCGGGAACAGAAAATGTGCCACAAATTTTGGCTTTTAAAACAGCGTTGAATGGAATAAAAATAAATGACTATTCAAAACATAAAACCGCAATATTAGATAATATCAAAACTGAACACTTGCTTGTTTCGGACACCGATTGCATTGATAATATAATTTCAATTTGTTTTAAAGGTGTGAGAGGCGAAACTATTGAACATATTTTAGAAGAACAAGGATTTTTGATTGGCACAGGATCGGCTTGCAATAGTAAGGCGGGATATAATAGAGTGCTTGAAAATATCGTGCCAAGAGATTATCTGTCTGGTGCAGTTAGAATCAGTTTTGGCGCTGATGTCACAATTGAGGACTGCGCCGATTTAGGTCGAGCATTAACTGCCGCTGTTAAAAATTATAGGGAGAAAATTTCGAGATGAATAATGTAATTTTGATACGATTTAACGAAATCCATCTTAAAGGTGGGAATAAAAAATATTTTACTAAATTGCTTTTGAACAACATAAAAGATGCATTGCAAGGTGTTGATTGCAAGGTGGAAAATATCCAAAATCGTCTGCTTGTAAGAAATTATGAAAATGACGATGAAATTATAGAAAAATTGAAATGCGTTTTCGGTGTGCACTCTATTTCTCGTGCGGTCGAACTTGATAATGATGAAAAAATAATTAAAAATTATGTGGCAAATCTCCACATTGATGGAAGTTTTAAATGCAATGTTAATAGGGCGGATAAATCTTTCCCTGTAAAATCTAATGATTTTGCTGCCGATCTAGGCGAAATTGTCTTAAACAATAACAAAAATGCAAGAGTGGACATACACAACCCTGAGATTACAATTAATGTTGACATACGAGAAACGGGGAAAACATATGTGTTTAATGAGTTAATCTACGCATATTCCGGCTTGCCACTTGGCGAACATAGAGATGGGTTGTTGCTTTTAAGTGGGGGGATAGATAGCCCAGTTGCTGGTTTTTGTATGGCAAAACGCGGACTTAGACAAGATATTTTACATTTTGATAGTTTCCCATATACAAGCAAATTGGCAAAAGAAAAAGTTATTACACTTGCAAAGAAAATCAAGACATTTATAGGTGCAAAATATATGTATATATGCAGCATGACAAAATTGCAAGAAGAATTTCATGTTAATTGCAGCACGGAATATGCTATAAATTTGCTAAGACGCTCAATGATAAGAGTGGCAAACGCCTTGTGCAAAAAATATAAATATAAAACGATTGTCACGGGAGAAAGCTTAGGGCAGGTTGCTAGCCAAACAATTGAAAGTCTAACAACTACTAATGCAGTTGCGGAATTTCCAATTATGCGTCCTCTTATAAGTTTCAATAAAAATGAGATCATAAAAATTGCAAAAGAAATTGGCACTTTTGAAACAAGCATTTTACCATACGAGGATTGCTGCACCGTGTTTTTGCCACGAAATCCGGTGATCAAACCAAAGATTAAGGATGCGGAAAAAGAAGAAGGGAAAATAGATTTGGTCGCACTGTTAAGCTTTATTATCGACAATATTGAAATAATAGAATTATAAATTTGTGTATTATATAAGTTAAATACACTACATATTGTAGTATTATATCGCAAAAATTTATTTTGTAAATTTTTCCAATAATTTTATATTCTGCTTGACATAAATAACTTAATTAGTTATAATTATATTGTTGCTAATAAAAAATGGTTATTTAACTTTAAAAATAAGTTTTTATATATAAATTAAATATTATTTTATTGTTCGCAACAATAAAGGTAGGTTTATATGAACATAACAAATTTAAGTTTGCTATGTGTAAGCACGCCAGTTACTATTATTTTGGCAATTGTTATGCTATTAGTTGGTGCCGGTGCGGGCGTTGGTGTCTATGCGGCAATTGCTTTTAATAAAACTAAATTCAATAAAAATAAGGCTAGTAAAATTTTGGACGAAGCTTATGCACAAGCAGAGAAAATTAAAAAAGAACAGGTTGAACAAACTAACAAAGAAATTTCAATCTTGAAATCTGCGTTTGAACAAGAAAACAAGGAACGCAGAGAAGAGTCAAAGCGGAGTGAAGAACGTTTGTATGCAAGAGAAGAATTGCTAAATAAGCGCGAAACTGCATTGGAAAAGAAAAATGAAGAATTGGAAAGCACAAAGCAAAGAGTGCATAATCAAATTGAGGCTTTGGCGAGCAAAGAAAATGCTCTTGATGAAATGCAAAACAGCATTGTAAAAGAGTTGGAAAGAGTAAGCGCTATGTCAAAGGAAGAGGCAAAGCAAGTTATCATTGACCGCTATAGCGAAGAGGCAAAGGTTGAGGCTGTTAAGCTTGCAAAGGAAATCGAAGATAGAGCAAAAGAAGAAGCGGAAAAGAAAGCAAGAAACATAATAACTCTTGCAATCCAAAAATGTGCCGTTGATAACACAAGCGAAGTTACAACAAGCGTTGTTACATTGCCAAGTGAAGAGATGAAAGGGCGAATCATTGGTCGTGAGGGTCGAAATATTCGTGCTTTGGAAGCGGCAACCGGCGTTGATTTTATTGTTGATGACACTCCAGAAGCCATAACAATCTCAGGATTCGACCCAATAAGAAGAGAAGTTGCGCGTATTTCGCTTGAAAAATTAATTATGGATGGGCGAATTCATCCAGCAAGAATCGAAGAATTAGTTCAAAAAGTTCAAAAGGACGTTGAAGAAACAATAAAAGAAGCAGGCGAAAATGCTTGCTTCGATGCGGATATTCACAATATTCACCCTGAAATTGTTAAAGTTTTAGGTAGGCTAAAATATAGGACAAGCTATGGACAAAATGTTTTAAATCACTCGCTAGAAGTATGCTATATCGCTGGCATGTTGGCTGCCGAGGTTGGAGCAAACGAAAAAGTTGCAAGGCGCGCTGGCTTGTTGCACGATTTAGGCAAGGCTGTTGATCATGAAGTTGAGGGCACTCACGTTTCGATTGGTGTTGAACTTGCAAGAAAATATAAAGAAAGCGAAGCAGTTATTCATTGTATAGAAGCTCACCACAACGATGTTGAGCCAAAAACTCTTGAAGCGGTAATAGTGCAAGCGGCAGATGCAATATCTAGCGCTCGTCCTGGTGCAAGGCGAGAATCTATTGAAAATTATATCAAACGTTTGCAAGATTTGGAAGCGATAGCTAACAACTTTAAAGGTGTTGATAAAACTTACGCAATTCAAGCTGGTCGCGAAATTAGGGTTATGGTTAAACCTGAACAAATTAGCGATGAGGAAGCACAAGTTCTTGCTCACGACATAGCCAAAGAAATTGAAGCTAAACTTGAATATCCCGGCCATATTAAAGTTAATGTTATCCGTGAATCTCGTTTTACTGATACCGCTAAATAAAAATTAAGGAACTGCCGATTTGGCAGTTTTTTTATTGATTGCATATAATTTCATTATTTATTATTACTAAATTATCAATATTTTTAGAAATTTATTGACAAACTTTTTTATTTAATATATAATACAAAAGCATAGGGGAGTGGCTCAACGGTAGAGTAGTGGTCTCCAAAACCATTGGTTGCGTGTTCGAATCGCGTCTCCCCTGCCAAATCCAACCTAATGAATTAGCTTGTTTTTTATTTTTATTATAAATGTAAACGGCTTTTTATGTAAAAATAAAATAGATAAATTCATTTGACATAATTTATCTATATTTTTATAATATTTTATATGAAAAAAGTTACAATCTACACGGATGGCGCATGCAGTGGCAATCCCGGTGCTGGTGGTTGGGGTGCGGTGCTTTTTTATAAGGACACGATGAAGGAAATAAGCGGATTTAGTCCAGAAACTACTAACAATCAAATGGAACTTACTGCTGCAATTAAGGCATTGGAAATGTTAAAAGAACCATGTGAAGTTGATTTGTATAGCGATAGTGCATATCTTGTTAACGCCTTTTTGGAAGATTGGATAACGAAATGGCAATTGAATGGCTTTAAATCTGCCAATAAAAAGCTGGTTCAAAATGCTGACCTTTGGAAACAAATTATTGAATTAGCGAACATACATAAAGTAAAATTTATAAAAGTTAAAGGTCATGCCGATAATAAATATAACAATCGCTGTGATGAATTGGCGACTGGTGAAATAGCAAAGCATAAAGGCGAATAAAAAATAGGCTTATAAGGCCTATTTTTTATAATTCTTTTTTCTTAAATCTAAATATAGTTACAATATTTATTGCAATTGTAATTATCAAAATGATCGCTAAAGTTAAGAATATGCTTGACC
>CANQHS010000045.1 GCA_947623795.1 uncultured Clostridia bacterium
CGGACAAGCCATCCTTGACCCCTTCAACAAGGCTGGCTATCGCCTGCGGCTGGTCGCCCGTTGGCTTGTATTTGGAAACTAATTCAAATTTTCTATATTCCATAAGGGCCTACTTTAATATCAAGCGGATTATGACACCAATTAATGCACCAACTGCCGCGAAAAGGCAAGTTCGCCCAAACAGCAACCAAAAGTTGCGCTTGTTGTTGCTAAGTTCTCTATGAAACCCCTCGCCCTTGATTTTAAGCGATACGCAATAAACCGGGCTGCCTTTTTTATCCGACTTGAAAAGTTCAATGTAGTTATCGTAGCTTAAATTGGTCATAATTTTTTCCAACTCGTCAGGGAACATGACATATTTGTCCGCCACATAAGATATTATTTCGCGTGGCGAAACAAGACAAGATTTTTTACCTTGACATCTGCTATAAACATATTCCATAACATATTTTTCTTTAAAAGTTAACATAATCCTTAAATTAAATAGAAGAATATAACAAGAGCCAGCATCGTGCCTATGAAAGACGCCAAAATTGTGAATAGATAACTAAGACAGGGGAAAGGTTGCTTTTTCGTTCGCGTTTTTGTTTCTTGCTCCAAACAAATTCTCGCTTTTGGAAGAAGAGAATAGCAATAAGTGTTGTCCTCGCTAAACTTGATGTTGATGTATTCTTGCTTTTCCAAAAAATCAATAATCTGCCTAACGCTTTCGCTGTCGTATTGCGATTTTTGTGTCAATGCGTTCAACACATCGTCCACCGTTATAACCTTGTAGGCACTCCCCTCACTTAACTTATTTAATGCTTTCAAAACGGCTGTTGTCTTTTTATCTAACATAAATACTCCTACATTATACCATTTAGAAATATTTTTTGCAAACTTTTAATAAATATTTGTTTTGAATTTATATAAATCCACGAAAAAAAGAGAAAATTTTTAAAATTTTTGAAAAATTGTAAAATTCGCTTGACTTCAGGGGGGGGGTGCTATTATTTTTTGTGGAGGATAAAAAATGACAAAATTTAAAACAAAAAACATAATTTTGGCAACAATTGCGTGCTTATTAGCGCTTATCTCAGCAATATTTGTTCTCGCTGCATGCGGGGAAACGGAAAAACCAAATCCTGATGCAGTGGTGAAAGACGACTTCACATGGGAAGAAACTGAAGAAATTTGGAATAAGATGCTCGAGAACATCACAACAGCAGACAGAATTTCTGCTTCTAGTTTTGTAGTAGATGAATCTGGCGATTTGCAAGAAGAAGGAACTATCAAAATTGCAACAGATGATATATTTTATATTAAAAGTAGCTATGAACAATCATCTTTTGAAGAGTGGATAGTTATGGAAGAAGGTAAATTGACATATTATCAAATTAATACCAATTCTGGCGAAAAAACCACACGCAAATTTACTCAAGGTGAAGAATTTAATAAAGCCTTGCTTGTAGCGCCTTCAATTTCTCAATTTTCTAAGGAAGTCCTTAAAGGAGTAGAACAATATGGTGATGGGAGTTATTTAATAACAATAACCGACGAACTCCGCTCTAATCAAGAAGATACACCTCAATCTATGATTTGCGAATTCAAATTAAATGAAAATATGCAATTAGTTCAAGTTACTGTGACTGTTAACGACAAAGTTGAGGGCGTTGAGATTTATACTTATGGTTTTAATGCTGAAACAATTCCAACAAGACCAAGCAATGTCGAGTGGGGTAGCAACTAATAAAAATGCAGGGCAACCTGCATTTTTTGTGCTTAATTTAAAAATTTTCTTAAAATGTGCGTTTTAAATAAAATTCTTAGCAATTTTTATATTCGTTTAATCTTTCTTTAATGAAGTTGAAAGCGATTTCAAAAGGCTCGTCTGTGGTTAGGTCGATATCAATTGACTTCAAAATTTCCATAAAACTTTTGTTTGTTCCGTTTTTCAAAAATTCGATATATTTTTTGCTGTAAGTTTTGTCTTTTAGAAGTTTGCTTACAATTGCTATGGCGGTTATCATGCCCGTGGAGTAGGAATAAACATAATAAGGGCGATAGAAGTGTGGAACTCGCGACCAATGATATTTTGCACAATCTGGGATAACAAGCGATTTGTTATAATATTTTTTAAGCAGTTCATAATATTTGTTGTTCAAATCTTCATAAGTGATAGGGATTTCATTTTCAATGTTTGTGTGAACAAACAATTCCCACTCTGTGTACAAAGTTTGGCGGAAAACTGTGCCATCAAATCTATCCAACAGTTGATGCAAATAATATTCTTTTTCATTTTTCTTGCAATTGTTAGTCATGTAAATGCTCAACAAAATTTCGTTAACCGTGCTGGCAATTTCGGCAAGCGGAATAATTACATCGGCTTTTTCTTCTGGCTGAGCAGATAAAAAGTAAACACTATTAATGCAATGTCCCATTTCATGCGCGAGTGTGGAAACACTGTCATAATCATATGTCCAATTCATCAAAATTATTGGCTTTGCACCATAAACATGGGTGGAGTAGCCACCGTTCGCCTTGTTTTGATTTGGCATATAATCAATTGATTTGTCGTTTAGTTTTTGTTTCACTTTTGCAATATATTCGCTGCCAAGCGGAGCGAGCGCTTTCAGCACAATTTCTTGCGCTTTTTCAACGCTAATTTTGCCGCCAATCTTTTTATCTTCGTTCATATCAATAAGCGAAAAATTTTTAAGCCCGCTCTTTTTTGCTGTGGCTTTAACAAAATCTTGCAAAACATTAAGATTTTTATTGATTGCACTAATGTTTTTATCAAAAACTTCTTTTGGAATATCGTTTGCCAACAAACACAATTCTAATTGATTTTTGTAATTTCTTAGTTTTAAATAGTCCAAATTGCAATCCATATCACCAAGCAATAAACTAGCAAAAGTTTTATTGAACTTTTTGTAGCCATTATACATTGAATAATATGCGTTATTTCTAAGCACTCTATCTTTGCTTGAAACGCATTCAGCATAACTTGCGTTGTCAATTTTGTGTTTTCTGCCTTTGCTGTCAAGTGAGTCTTCAAATGTAAGTTCGCTGTCCGTGATAATATCAAAAATATCGCTGTTTTGATTAAAGGATTTGTTTAGTTTTGCTATAACGTCGGTTGTTTTTTCATCCAAACTATGCGGCTTAAATTTGATAATATCTTTAAAATAATTATTTAAATTTTTAAATTTTTCGTCATTAACAACTGAATTTAAAAACTTATTTGGAAGTTTGCAAATTTGCGGATATGCAAAAGCAGTTGCGCGATAGTATTTGGAAATTGCATTTTGAAAACGCGTGCTGAGTTTAAGGATTTCCGTGTTGCTATTGTCCACACTCAATGTGTTAAAAATATAGAATTGAAGTTTTTCAATTTCGTTTTCTTCCTTTTTATATTTAAAGAAATATTCATACAACTTTTCTTTGTCGCCCAATTTGCCACTATAGGTCGGCATAATTTTGGTGAGTTTGTCGATGTAGGAAAAAACTTTTCCAATTTCCTCATCGGTTTTGAACATATCTAAATCCCATTTATATTTATCTTCAATTTGGCTTCTTAATTTCATATTCCCTCCAAAAAAAATTTTATATCGTTTTTTACTATTGGCAAAATATTTCAGCTTGTTTGCAATTCAAGATATTTCCGCATTTATGTCATTCTGAGCGAGCGAACGCGAGCGAAGAATCTTGCCATAGCAATCATATTTATTTTAAATTTAATTTATATTTTAGTCAAGTTAAATAAAGGAACAAAAACAAAAGAAATTTAAATCAAATACACTTGAAAAATGTAAAAATTTTTGTTATAATTATAAATGAACTTTTTTTAGGACAAAATATTGGAGGAAATATGCTTGAAAACATTGTTGTTAAAGGGGCGAAGGAAAACAATCTCAAAAATGTTAATGTGACGATTCCAAAAAACAAATTGGTGGTTTTTTCTGGCGTTTCTGGTTGCGGGAAATCCACTCTTGCGTTTGACACAATTTTTGCAGAAGGGCAAAGGCGCTATATGGAAAGCCTGTCAAGTTACGCACGCCAATTTTTGGGCCAAATGACCAAGCCAGATGTTGAGAGCATAGATGGGCTTAGCCCTGCCATTTCAATTGACCAAAAAAGCACGAACAACAATCCGCGTTCCACTGTTGGCACGATAACTGAAATTTATGATTATGTGAGATTATTGTTCGCGCGAATTGGCAAGCCATTTTGTCCAAAATGCGGCAAGCCGATATCCGTTCAAACGCTGGACCAAATTGTTGACCGCGTTATGGACGAAGTTAAGGATGGCTCAAAAATGCTCGTTATGGCACCAATCGTCCGCGGGCAGAAGGGCAGCCACGAAAAGACACTTGAAGGTCTAAGAAAGGACGGATTTGTGCGCGTTATGGTGGATAAGGTTGTTTATTCGCTTGACGACAGCATTGTTTTGGACAAAAACAAACGCCACGATGTTTATGTGGTGGTGGATAGAATTGTTAAGAAGGAAGGAATTATTTCAAGGCTAACCGAATCTGTCAATAAATGTTTGCAGATGGCGGATGGACTTGTTATTATTAACGCGGACGATGAAAACAAATTGTATAGCGTGAAATATAGTTGTGTCGATTGCGGCATTTCAATTCCAGACATAGAGCCTACATTATTTAGTTTTAATAATCATGCGGGGGCTTGCCCTAAATGCGGCGGACTTGGATATGTCATTAAAATAAGCGAAAACGCAATCGTTAAAAATGACAGATTTTCCATTAACGAAGGCGCGTTGGCAGTTTTGGGCTTTAATATTGACGCCACGGGCATGACAAAAAAAGCCTTGGCGAAATTGGCAAGAAAATATAACTTTACGCTCGACACTCCTTATTATAAAATTCCCAAAGAGGCTCGCCAGGCTTTGATTAATGGCGAAAGCGGGGACAAGGATTTGATTGCCCCAAATTTGCATCAATATGTCGTGCAGAGAGATGCTTTGTTTATGGGCATAATCCCAGACTTGCTAAGGCGTTTTCAAGAGAGCCAAAGCGAATACATCAAGGACGAAATCTATAAGCTTATGAGCGAAGATATCTGCCCAGAATGTTTAGGCAAAAGGCTAAATCCTAGTGCACTATCTATAAAAATCAACAACAAAAACATTGCCGAGCTATGCGATTTGTCCATTTTGAAATTATATGATTTTATTTCAAATTTGAAACTCACAAAAACTGAGCAGAGCATTGCTGAGAGCATAATCCACGAAATTTTAGGGAGATTGCATTTCTTGATTGATGTTGGGCTTGGATATCTTTCTTTGTCCAGGCGTGCGGGCACGCTTTCGGGCGGGGAGAGCCAACGCATAAGGCTCGCAACGCAGATCGGCAGCGGGCTTAGCGGCGTTTTGTATATTCTAGACGAGCCTAGCATAGGCTTGCATCAACGCGACAACGACAAACTTATTGCAACACTCAAAAATTTGCGTGATTTAGGCAACACTCTTATTGTGGTTGAGCATGATGAGGACACAATTCGTTCGGCAGATTATATTGTAGATATAGGGCCGCTTGCCGGCGTGCATGGTGGCGAAATTGTTGCGACGGGAAGCGTCGACGATTTGATTGCAAGCGAAAAATCGATGACAGGCAAATTTTTGTCCGGCGAAATGAAAATTGAAGTGCCCAAAAAGCGAAGAGAAATTAAAAATGAATATATTCGTTTGCTTGGCTGCAAAGAACATAACATCAAAGATCTTGATGTTGCAATTCCAAAAGGCGTTTTAACTTGCATAACGGGCGTTAGCGGAAGCGGAAAATCCACACTAGTTAATGACATTTTTTACCAAGCACTTTTCAACAAATTGAATAGGCGAGATAAAGAGAAAAATCTAATCGATATTTTAGGCATCGAGGAAATCGATAAGGTTATTCAAATCGACCAAACTCCAATCGGCAGAACTCCGCGCAGCAATCCCGCCACCTTTTCAGGCGTGTTCACAGATATAAGAAAGTTGTTTGCCTCAACACCAACCGCAAAGGAAAAAGGTTTTGACCTTGGATATTTCAGTTTTAACATCGAGGGCGGAAGATGTGAGGCGTGTGCGGGCGATGGCGTTAAAAGGCTTAGAATGTATTTTATGGCGGATGTGTTCGTTCCGTGCGAAGTGTGCGGCGGAAAACGCTATTCGCGCGAAGTCTTGGATGTTAAATATAAAGGCAAATCAATTTATGATGTGCTTGAAATGACAATTGACGAGGCGTATGAATTTTTCGATGCATTGCCACAAATAAAACGAAAATTGCAAACTTTGGTTGATGTCGGATTAGGATACGTGAAACTTGGTCAAAGTGCCACAACACTCTCGGGCGGTGAGGCTCAGCGACTTAAACTCGCAACCGAACTAACCCGCCGCGACACGGGCAACACTGTTTATGTTCTAGATGAGCCTACAACAGGTTTGCACTCATATGATGTTAAAAAATTGGTGGATATTTTGCAACGCCTTGTTGG
>CANQHS010000046.1 GCA_947623795.1 uncultured Clostridia bacterium
TGGCATGTTGTTTTGGTGCATGTATCTTTTATATTCCTCGCCATCAAGGCCTTCAAGCTCTTGCGCCTCGCTTATCATGCCCAATGTGCAAGTTGTTAGCGCCTGAGTTTCGCCACGAGTGAACACAGCCGAGCCATGAACGCGTGGGAGCAAGCCAACTTCGCACCAAATAGGGCGGATTTCGTTCGTTTTTCTGCCATCTGGGCGGATGTTTTTATACAAAATTTTGTGTCTAACTTTCTCTTTTTTGAGGTTATATAAAACTTGACCAATCTCTTTTGCGTTGTCTGGATAGGTTTCCGCAAAATGCTCCATAACGTCGGCGGAGAGTTCCTCCTCCAACCCGTCGCGAACGTGCCTATCGAAGCACTCGAGAACTTGGTCCATTTTCTTGTCCGCATAAGCTCTCACAGCTGCGTCAATTTCCGCTGGGATTTCGTCAAATTTAATTTTGTCGGTTTTGGTGATTTTTAAATCCTTAACCATTTTTTCTTGAACTGCAACTTGCTTTTTAATCTCTTCATGGGCGAGCATGATTGCATCCAACATTTCAGTTTCGCTGATTTCCTTGCTGGCACCTTCAACCATCAAAATTGCCTCTTTCGTTCCGGCAATAACGAGGTCCATTCTGCTTTCGTCCATCTCTTTTGCGTTTGGATTGACAATAAGCTTGCCGCCAACTTGACCGATGCGCACTGCACCAATTGGACCATCAAACGGAATTTCGCTAACCGACAAAGCCACCGAACTGCCTAGCATGGCAAGAGTTTCGGGCGGAATGTCCATATCCACTGAGAGTGGAGTTGCAATGATTGTCACATCATTATAGAACCCTTTTGGGAACAATGGCCTCAATGGGCGGTCAATAAGCCTAGATTTAAGGATTGCGCTGTCCGCTGGCCTGCCTTCGCGGCGTTTCCATCCGCCTGGGATTTTGCCCACACTGTACATCTTTTCCTCATAATCGACTTGAAGCGGGAAAAAGTCCATTCCCGGGCGTGGCTGCTTGGACATGGTGACATTCACCATAACCACAGTGTCACCACAACTGATGATTGTGTGGCCGGTGGCCTGTCCGCAATACTTGCCAAGGTGGATATTGACTTCTCTGCCGCCAATTTCCAATTTGTAGTTTGTTTCTTTCATCATTTTCTCCTATAAAACAATGCATATTATAGCACAAAAGCAAGAATATTGCTATTGTTTTTAACAAAATTTTTAAAAAAATAAAAAAACGAACTTCCGCCAACCTTTTTAAGACTATCTATTTTTGTCGAACATCTTGCACCCCTAAATAAAAGAGGGACTCAGCCTAAGGACATGACAATTCACTAAACGCTTCGCTAAGTCGTTCATTGCCATATCCTTAGTTTCGTGTTATTGAAAAAAATTGTTTAACTAAATTGTTTTATTTGAAATGAGTTGTTATTCAAATTTTTTATTTATATATACAATAAAAAAACTTAACACAAAGTTAAGTTTTTAGTCTTAAGTGAGTTGGTCGAGTCTCTCAATAATACGAAATTTGGGAGTTTGGCAATGAACGACTTTTTTTAGTGAATGGCAAACTCCCAAAGCTGAGTTCCGCTTTTATTTGAGATTCTTCGACTCGCTTTGCTCGCTCAGAATGACATATTGCGCTCGGGTGACATCTGGTTGTTAAACTGATATAGTGCGATGCCGACGGAGATGGGGAGATTTAGGCTGTCGATTTTTTTGCTATGGCGGATAACGACGCTTTCGCCAGAGGACAAAAATTCGTGCGGCAAGCCGCTTGCCTCGTTGCCAAAAACTAAATCGCAAGGGAAAGAAAATTTGAACTTGCCTAGTTCGTTTTTTCCGTCCAGCATAAAGCAATATTTTTTTGTTTTCGTTTTAAGATATTCTTCCGCGCTCTCAAGCTCGGCAATATTTAGCGAAAAAATTGCCCCCATGCTAGCGCGAATTACTTTTGGATTGAAATAATCCACAGCAGGTTTTATTATAATCAAATTTTGAATGCCAAAGCCCAACATTGAGCGCATAATTGTTCCAAGATTGCCCATATCGCTAGGGTTAACGAGCACCAAATTGTTGCCCGAGGCAAGTTTGTTTTCATATTTTTTGAAAACGCCCAAAACGAAAACATTCTCCTTGTCCGCCACGCGATTTATTGCCTTGTCGTCATACTCAATGGGGATGTTTTTTTGTTTGCAAAGTTGAATCAAATTGTCTATTTCTTCGCTAATTTTAAGCTTTGAATGAAATATGATTTTCAAAACATCTTTCGCCCGATTTTTAACTAGCTCAAAAGTGGGAAATGCGCCAAAAGTGTAAGAAAACTCAAGTTCTTTATTATATTTTTCCAATTTCATACAAATATTTTAGCAAAACGCGCAAAATTTTTCAATAAATTTAATCCAAAATTTTTCTTAAATCCGTTTTTTCGTCCAAATCGAGATAGATGCAGCGGCCTTGAAATTTTCCGTCCGTCTCCCTAATTATATTGAAGCCAAAGCAATCGTCCAACCTAAACAAAAGTGAATCGAAAGGGAGTTCGTTTATAGTTTGCCCAGTTGAAAAATTGAGCTTTATCCAGCTGTCAGTTTTCATATCTTGAACTGTCAAATCGTGCAAACTCACTGCAAAGGCGGGCATAATGCGCGACGAAGCAAAAATTTGGCTGATTTTTTCCAAAATATCCGCAAATTTAGGTTGGGAATTTTTTAGTTCCGTCTGTATTCCATTTTCAAAAACAACGAGGCTTTCCACTTGCTTTAAACTTTCTTGAATTTCGTTTTCGCTTGAATTTAAAACTAACATAAAATCTCCATTATAATTCTATCCAATTATATAAAAATTTTAAACATTTTGCAATAAAAAATTTAGTTTTATAGAGGTGGTCTTATATTTGACAATAATATAATAAAATGATAAAATGAAAAATATGAAAATTTTAATTTTACAAGCGGAAAAAACGGGCACAGGCCACAAATCTGCCGCCAACGCAATTGAAAAAAGATTGATTCCAATGGGTTATGAAACAAAACAGCTCAATTGTTTCACAACTATGGGGAAGATGGGCGTAAGTTGGGAGAAAGCATATATCCCACTCACCACAAAACATCCATTTTTGTGGAAAATTTCGCATGGATTCAGCCAAATTTTCACCGGGCTAACGCATTGGTTTATCTATCAAAAATGCAAAAAGCAAATGCTTAAAGAAATTTTAGAGTTTAAGCCAGACCTAATTTTATCCGTGCATTGCATGTTCACAAAAGCAATCTCTAAACTATTAAGAAAAAATAAACTAGATATCCCCTTTATGGTTGATGTTATCGACCTTGTCAATCCGCCAAAAGTTTGGCGAGATAAAAGCGCAAACCTGACATTTGTGCCTACAGTTGAAGTTAAAAATCAATATCTAAAATTAGGTTTTAAAGAAAATCAATTGGTTGTTTCTGGCTTTCCAATAAGGGAAGATATTGTTCGCCCAACCGAGCCAAAAAAAGTTTTTAATAAACCTAATATATTAATGGTTAATCCGTCCGTAAATTTAAAAAAGAACATCCGCTTTTTAAAAGAAACAGCAAAACTTAATGCAAACATAAATTTTGTTTGCGGGCGGGATGAAAGGCTTTTTAAAGCATTGAAAGACGAACAACAACATGACAAAAATTTAAAGGATGTGGAAATTTCTGGCTTCGTTTCAGATATGAACGAAAGACTTAAAAATTGCCATATTTTGCTAACAAAGGCAGGGCCAAATATGCTTTTGGAAGGAACGCGAAGCGGCTCGTTTGTGGTAGTCACCGGGCATATCCCCGGCCAGGAAGCAAAAAACTTTGAATACATAACTAAAAATAACTATGGGATAAAATGTGAAAACCCAAACAAAATTCATGCTTTGCTAGAGGATGTTATCCAAACAAACAAACTAAACGAAGTGCTTAAAAATGTTGTGAACAGCAAGGCAAACGATGGCGCAAAAATCATTGCAAAACACATTGACGACTATTTAAAAAACAATTAATTTTGAAATAACAATTAGATTAATATAGCTAAAAATAAATGGAGATGAAAAGAAATTAAAAAAATTTTTGCTTTTCCTATTCCATTTTTTTTCGTTTTGTGCTATAATTCACACGCAAACTAAAGAAATTAGGAGAAAATATGGGTTACATATCAACAATCAACACAGTTTTTAGCATACTTTTTAGCATCGTTGGATTATTTTATGCGCATTTCATAATTTTTGCTCTCGTTGGATTTTTCCATAAAAAGAAATTCAAACCAGCAAAAGAAAAGCATACATATGGCATAGTTGTGGCGGCAAGAAACGAAGCGAACGTTATTGGCAACCTTATTAAAAGCATAAGGCAAACCAACTATCCGCAAGACAAACTTAAAATTTTCGTTTGCGCACACAATTGCACGGACAACACTTATGAAGTTTGCTCTTCTCTTGGTGTTAACGTTTTTAAATACGATAACGAAAACGAAAAAACAAAAGGATATGCGTTGAAATATCTCTTTAGCAAAATAAAAGAAAACGGGCTTGATGAGGGGATTGAAGGCTATCATATCTTTGATGCGGACAATATTTTGACAAGCGAATATTTCAACAAGATGAACGATGCATTTGAAGCTACGGGCGAAAAAAATATTATTACATCTTTTAGAAATTCCAAAAATTTTTCTAGCAACATAATTTCGGGTTTATATGGAATTTATTTCGTTTTGGGTTGCGATTTTGAAATGCGCGGCCGCACCGCTTTGGGCTGTTCAACAAGAGTTTCTGGCACGGGATATTTGATTAACAAAGATGTGGTTAAAGATGGGTGGAACTATGTCACTTTAACCGAGGATTGGGAACTTACAGCAGACCAAATTATTGCAAACAACAAAGTTGTTTATTGCGATGAGGCGGAGATGTTTGATGAACAACCGACCGATTTTAAAATCATGTGGCGTCAACGCGTTAGGTGGAGCAAGGGGCATTTGCTTGTGTGCAACACAAGGCTTAAGGATTTGTTAAATAACCTTTTCACCACAAAAAGCAGAAAGCAACGCAAAGGCTCAACTTATGACTTGATTGCAAACATTTTGCCCTTTTGCTTGATTTTGACCGCATTAACCGTGCTCCAATTAATTTTGACACTTCTAGCGCCAGCTTTCACAAGCATGAGTTTTGGCGCAGCGCTGTTAATTTGGCTTAAGTCTTTTGGAATGACGTGCTTAACTACAGCAATTGGTGGATTTATTTCCGCAATTTTGGTGTTTATCGCAGAACATAAGCGCATTGTTGGCGTTTCGTTTGGGAAAAAATTGCTTTTAATTTTAATTTGGCCACTATTTTTGGCAATTCAGTTTGCAATTGATGTCGCCGCACTTTTCCAACGCAATTTGGCGTGGAAAACTATTCCGCATAAAGACATCACTTCAATTGAGGATATAAATCGAATTCAATCAAAATAAAACTAAACAAAAGACGAGGTTAACATGAACTATATTTCAACAGTAAACAATGTTTTCTTAATCATAATGTGCGTGATAGGCGTCTTATTTGCCCACTTTATTGTTTTTGGAATCGCGGGTGTTTTTAAAAAGAAAAAATTTAAGCCCGCAAAAATGAAACACAAATATGGAATTGTTGTGGCAGCAAGGAACGAGGAAACTGTCATCGCCAACCTAATAAACAGCATTCGAGAAGCCAACTATCCGCAAGACAAACTTAAAATTTTCGTTTGCGCTCATAATTGCACGGACAACACTTTTGTTATTGCAAAAAAACTTGGCGTTAACGTTTTTAGATATGATAACGAAAACGAAAAAACTAAGGGCTACGCGCTAAGGTACCTCTTTCAAAAGATAAAAGAACATCATTTGGGCGATGACATTGAGGGATATTTCGTCTTTGATGCGGACAATGTTGTTACAAGCGAATTTTTCAACAAAATGAACGACGCGTTTGAGGAAAATGGACCGGAAAGCATAATAACATCGTTTAGAAATGCAAAAAACTTTTCGTCTAGCGCCATTTCTGGGCTATATGGAATTTATTTTGCACTTGGCTGCGATTTCTACTCTCGCGGGCGAACCGCACTCGGCTGCTCGGCAAGAGTTTTCGGCACGGGCTATTTGGTTGGTGCGGAACTCTTAAAAGACGGCTGGAACACCTATTCGCTCACTGAGGATTTGGAGATAACCGCAAATCAAATTTTATCCCACCGCAAAGTTATTCATTGCGACGAGGCGGAGTTCTTTGACGAACAGCCAACAAGCTTCAAAGTTATGTGGCGTCAACGCGTTAGGTGGAGCAAGGGCATGATGATTGTTTG
>CANQHS010000047.1 GCA_947623795.1 uncultured Clostridia bacterium
CGTTGATACTCTCAAGTCCGCCTTTATACATGCCCTTGCTGCGGAGTTGGCGATTGAAAGTTATGGCGAAGCGGTGAGCCTCATCCCGTGCAAGTTGGACTAAGCGAAGCGAATATCTGCCTTTTTTTAGCATATAAGGGATTGAGTTGTGAGGTTTAAAAACTTCCTCTTCCCTTTTTGCTAAACTGATGAGGTCGTTTTTATAGCCAAACTTTTCCATAACTTCAACTGCGATGCCGAGTTGACCCTTGCCGCCATCGATGACGATCAAATCTGGCATGCTGGAGAAAGAAACATCTTCACTATTCAGTTTTTCCATGCGTCTTGTAAGGACTTCGCGCATGGATGCGAAATCATCGATGAACTCGACCGTTTCAATTTTAAATTTGCGATACATGCTTGGGGCTTTTTCGCCATTTAATAGCACGACCATGCTTGCAACTGTGTATGTGCCATAGGTGTGCGAGATGTCGTAGCACTCAATTCTTTTAGGCTCGCGGGATAGGTCGAGATCTTTTTGGAGTTGTTTCATTGCGCCTATGCTGGCGTTAATGTGTTTCACATTCTTTTCGAGATTTTTCTCGATATGGATTCGGGCATTTTTTTCTGCCATTTCGAGCAATTTAAATTTAACGCTATCGATTTTAGGTTTGGTCACGGTGATTTTCTTGCCCGCTTTTTCGCGCAAGAAGAGTTCAATTTCGTCCGTATTGATGTCTTTTATTATAATTTCATCCACAATTAGCGGGTGGCTTGAATAATATTGCATGATAAATTGGGTGTAGGCTTCGGCTTCGTCCAAAAAAGTTAGAATGTCAAACGTTTCCACGCCTTGAAGTTTTCCACCGCGAATGTTTAGCACACACATGGCGGAAAACTCGCCGCTTGTGATGAGGTTGAACACATCATAATCCACCAAACTATTAAGGCTGGTGATTACATTAGCTTTTAGTTTGTCGAGCATATTCAATCTATCTCTTAGTTTTAATGCAACTTCATAATTTTGATTGTCCGATGCGAGGCTCATTTTTTGTTTTAATATTTGCTCAACATCTTTTGTGTCGCCTTTTAAAAAGCGGATGGCGTCGTTCACAATTTTCATATAATCGTCCTTACTGATAAGTTTTGCGCAAGGTGCGGAACACATGTGCATTTCATGAAACAAGCATGGTTTTATTGGGCGTTTGTTTACTGCTAGCGGAAGGCGGCATTTCCTTAGCGGGAAAGCATAGTCCATAATTGTTAGCACATCGCGTGCGGTCACGCCCGCCATGTATGGGCCAAAATATTTATCATTTTTATTGAGTTTTCTGGATATTTCAAAAAGAGGATAATCCTCCTTTAAATTTACTTTGATATAGGCATAAGTTTTGCTATCCTTAAGCAAAATGTTATAGTATGGCTGATATTTTTTAATTAGGTTATTTTCGAGCGCTAAGGCCTCGACCTCGTCGTTCACAACATAAAAATCGAAATCGGCAACGTTGGACACCATATTTTTGACTTTGATGTGCTCTTGCTCGCGCAAAAAATATTGGCTGACGCGGCGTTTTAGGTTTTTTGCCTTGCCAACATAGATTACATTTTCGTCCTTATCTTTCATAATATAAACGCCCGGGTCGGTTGTTAGGCGTTTAACTTTGTCCAACACTATGTCCATAATTTTATTATAACATAAATTTTTGGATTTTTAAATGTTTTTATTATTAAATTCAAAATTTTTGAGTGCAAATTTTTTAAAATGTTGGGAAATTATTGGAATTTAAATTTTAATACTATTTATTTTGGATTTTTCATACATTAAGTATGGAGTTTTTAAAGAAAAATTGGTTTAAAATCTTTTCCGCGTTGATACTCGTTTTTTTGTGTGTTTATGTGCCGATTGTGGCAATAAAAAGTGCGCTTGACTATGAGATTTATAAAGAGCCAGAAATTAAAACAAAAATTTACACAATTTGGCATATTGAAACTTTTGAAGGCGGGAGCAAAGCAAGAATTGACTATATTAAGTCGATTGCGCGTGAAATTGAAAAGCAAAATGCGGGCGTGCTTTTTATGATTAAAGCAATAGAGCCTGAGATTTTGGCGGACGAAATCAACTCATCCGTTCCCGACATGATTTCTTTTGGCTTTGGAGTTGGGAAAATAGTTTTAAGCAATTTGCTTCCGTTCGAAAGGAGTTTTGACATTCGGGATGAGTTGGTTGCAAGCGGGAGTTTTAACAACAAGTTTTATGCAATCCCTTATATCGTGAGTGGATATGCTCTAATTACGCATGGCGTGCTTACAAACAACTTTCATTGCGGGCAAGAGGGCTACACCAATCCAGAAAATATTTTCAAAAATTTAAATCTCTCCCCAGCCGAAATTGAAAGCGGATATGAGGCATATAAAGATTTCGTTTATGACAAAACAACCACCCTGCTTGGCACGGGGCGAGATGTGTTCCGCGTGAACAATCTAAACTCGATTGGACGCACTAATGCGAGCATAACTCCGATTGATAGTTACACAGATTTAATTCAATATTTTGGCATAACAAAAACGGACGAAATTATTGAAAAATTTGTTGACTATTTAATGGACGATTCTAGGCAACGCGACCTAACAAACTACTCACTTTTTACGAGCAAAAATTTCAAGATTTATGGCGAGGGATTATACTCAGAAATGGAAGATGCTCTTCTCTCTTGCGAGGTGAAAAATGTATTTGACTAGAGGTGTCGATTTCGAGTATTTTAAAGATGCCGACCTAAAAAATTATTGCACTTTTAAACTTGGCGGAAAGGCAAAACATTTGATTGAAGTCAAAAACACAAAGGCACTTATTGAAGTGTGCTATAAATGCAAACTACACA
Source organism: uncultured Clostridia bacterium (assembly GCA_947623795.1). Taxonomy (GTDB): domain Bacteria; phylum Bacillota; class Clostridia; order Christensenellales; family UBA1242; genus Onthoplasma. Next base: position 2,859 of record CANQHS010000047.1, read on the forward strand.
ATATAAAGTACAAAGTGATTGGTATGGGAGCGAATCTCTTGTTTGACGATTTAGGCTATGATGGGGTTGTTATTGTCAACAAAAGCAATCAAATTTTGTTTAGAAAAAATTGTGTTTATCCTTCGTCTGGAGTGAATGTTACTAACCTAATTTCGAAGTGTATTGCGCGCAACTTATCTGGGATTGAAAGCCTTGCTGGAATCCCCGCCACTGTGGGCGGCGCGATAGTCAACAGCCTTGGCGCTTTCAACACAAATTTTTGTGATTTTATTGACTATGTAATCTGCCTTGATTTAGAAAATTTTAAGATTGTCAAACTGACAAATGAAGAGTGTAAATTTGGATACCGCACAAGCATCTTTAAAGATGGAAATTTTGTCATTTTAAAAGCAAAATTGAAATTTAATTATTTGGAAAACAACAAGATTAGAGAGAACTTTTTATTCTCACTAAACAAAAAAATAACAACTCAGCCTCTCGACTACCCCAGCGCTGGGAGTGTGTTTAAGCGGACGGATGTTATTCCCGCAAAGCTCATTGACGAGTTGGGATTAAAAGGCTTGCGAGTTAATGGAGCGGTTGTTAGCACTAAGCATGCGGGATTCATTATAAATGAAAACAACGCCTCTTCGAGCGATGTTTTGAAACTTATTGAAATCATAAGAGAAAAAATTAAATCCGCCTATGGTGTTGAACTTCCGCTTGAGATAGAAATCGTAAGATAACACTATATAGTGTTAATACCGCGCAAACATACAATAAATATTAAATAAAAACTTCGTGTTTTGTTTGTTTTTTTTGTTTTTTATGATATAATCAAATAGTTAAAATTTAATTTTTACGATTGTTCATAAAGGAGAATTATGGCTTTAATTGCGGATTATCACACACATACAAAATATTCCCGCCACCACCACGGCAAAGGCACGATTGAAGAAAATGTGCGTGTTGCCTATGAAAAGGGGCTTAGGCAAATAGCAATAACCGACCATGGCTTTAATCAAAAGCTATATGGAGTTAGGCGAAAAGATATCCCTCAAGTTAAAAAGGACATTGAAGATGCGGTTGAGCGCTACCCCATCGATGTTTTGCTGGGCGTGGAAGCCAATATTGTTTCCAGCTATGGCGATGTGGATATTGTTGAGGACGACTATAAGGATTTGGATATCGTCTTGATGGGATTCCATCGCTTTGTTAGGTCAACAAGCAGGCGTGAACAATTTAGATTTATTATAAAAAACATTTTGTGCGAAATTTTCCACCACACGAGCAAAAAACAGATTGAGAAAAACACAAATGCCTATATCAACGCAATGCGGAAATATGATATCGACATCTTGACGCATCTTAACCATGCTTGCAAGGTGGATGTTGAAAAGGTGGCGCGTGTTGCCAAGGAAACAAACACATTGATTGAATTGAACGGCAAGCGTCTTGGCATGACAGATAAAGAAATTTTGACTTGCTACAACTTGGGGTGTAAATTCGTTATTGATAGCGACGCCCACCGCCCATCGCGCGTTGGCGATTGCCATTTGGGGCTTGAAGCCGCCCTTAGGCTAAGATTGCCGGATAGTTGCATCGTGAACTACAACGATTTGCCAACTCTTAAAAAGGAAAAGCGAAAGAAAAGGAGTTAATTTATGCTTGAATGCAAACAACAAATTCTTAAATCTATACCTTACAACAATTGTTGCATTCATTCTTTTTTAAATGTCATTATTTCGTCCGGGAAAATTGAAAACGGGCATCTTCTTATTTCTGCTCCCGACTTCGTGCTTGAAAAAGTCGCATATTTTATAAACAAGTTATATCCAAATGTTCAAGTTAACATTTGGGATAATTTTTTAAGTTTTGATAACGCCTTTGAGTTGGAAGTGGATTTTTCAAAATTCGATTTGTCACTTTACGATAACGATTGTGACAGGCAAACAATTTTAAAGACTCTATTTTTGTTGTATGGCAGTTTTTATTATAATAGCGACAACAATAAAAATTCAACAGGATATAGGCTCGAATTTGTTTTTAAAGACGCGGAAAAATGCAAAGTTGCTTCTGCCCTTCTTAATGAAAATGAATTGCATTTAACGAACATCGAGCGACAAAACAATTTCGTTTTATACACAAAAAACAGTAACACAATTTGCGACCTTCTTGTGCTTTTAGGTGCAACAAGTTCTGCCCTAGAACTACAAAACAATCTCGCTATGCGTGAAGTTAGGAACTCGGTTAATCGACAAAACAATTGTTTTGGTTATAATCTTGACAAAACTCTTAATTCAAGTGATAAACAACTTGAAGCAATCAATTTTTTGTATCAAAATGATTTGCTCGATAGCTTAGATGAAAATTTAAAGGAAATTGCAATGCTTAGATTTGCGAATCCCGATGTTTCACTTAACGATTTAAAAATTTTATTGAACAAGCCAATAAGCCGAGCGGGCATCAAATATAGGCTTGATAAAATCATGGAAATTTATAGGCAATATAAGGAGAAAGACTAATGAAACCATTCGTTCATCTACATGTGCACACAGAATATTCATTGCTTGACGGCGCAGCCAGAATATCCAAACTCGTGAAACTTTGCAAGGAATATAATATGCCAGCGGTTGCAATTACCGACCATGGAAATATGTATGGCGCAACCCACTTTTTTGACGCTTGCAAAGCTGCTGGAATTAAGCCCATTTTTGGCACAGAATTTTATATTGCAGAAGATTTGCATATAAAAACTGGCAAGCAACACTTTTCTCACCTAATAATTTTAGTGAAAAACGAACAAGGTTACAAAAACATTTGCAAACTCCACTCTATTGCCTTTAAAGATGGATTTTATTATAAGCCAAGAATAGATTATAAGACTCTTGAACAATATCACGAGGGGCTTGTTTGCCTTTCCGCCTGCCTTGCGGGAGATATTCCAAAACTTATTGTTCAAGAACAATATGAAAAAGCCGAAAAATTGATTCTTTGGTTCAAAGATTTGTTTAAAGACGATTTTTATCTCGAGCTTCAACACAATGGCATCCCAGAGCAAGAAATTGTTAACGAAAAATTGCGTGAATATTCCAAAAAATTTAATATAAAGACAGTTGCAACAAACGATGTTCACTATTTGCATAAAGACGATGCCGAAATGCAAGATGTGTTGATGTGCGTTGCTATGCAAAAGTTTGTTGATGACCCGGACAGAATGAAATTCCCTACCGACGAACTATATTTTAAAACATATGACGAAATGTTAGCCGGGCTTCCTAACGATGAGGACGCGCTAGCAACCACACTCGAAATTGCAGACAAATGCAACTATGAATTTGTATATGGCAAATACTTGTTCCCTTCTTACGAGCCAGAAGGCGGATACAACGAAGAAGTTG
>CANQHS010000048.1 GCA_947623795.1 uncultured Clostridia bacterium
CACCATAATGTGATAGCCCTTTCCGCCGCTCGTTTTAAGGAAGGATTTAAGTTTTAATTCGTCCAAAACGCGTTTTAGAATAAGCACGCCTTCGCGCAATTTTTTGATGGGCAAATTCGTGTCCGGGTCGAGGTCAAAAACCATCAAATTTGGCTTGTCTATTTCGGGCACTTTGCTCCCCCAAAAATGAAATTCAATCGTCCCCATCTGCGCCTCATAGACGATTTCTTTTTTCGTTGTGAGATAAAAATATTTTTCGTTTTCAACATCAAATGTGTGGACGCAATTTTCGTTTGTTGGGTGCTTTTTGAAAAAGCAAGTTTCGTTCGCTCCACTATGGCAACGGATTACGGACAGCAGCCGATTTTTGATGTATTTTAGCATCAAGGGTGCGACCTCGTTATAATAGTTTATGACGTCCAATTTTGTGATTTTTTCCGACTTATAAATCACCTTGTCGGGCGATGAAATTTTAACTCCGCAAATTATGTTATTTTTCATTTTTCCTCTCCGCTTTTTCAAGTTTAACCTCGCTCGCATTCTTGTCCGCGCGAAGGCCCACAAAACTAGGCTGGCGCAAAACTTGCTCTTTTGTGAACTCACTAAATTTTATTTCCACAACATATTTTGGGCGCACAAAATGTGCGTTTATTTTCTTGTTTTGCGGATAGACGTCAATATGTGATTCGGACTCGATTTTTTTAAGCTTTGAAAATAAATCCGCACGCGTTTTTTCGCTAAAGCCCGTTCCAACTTTGCCCGCGTAGTGCAGTTTTTTATCTTTATAAAATCCAACCAAAATCGCGCTCAAAATTGGATTTTTTGCGGTAACTTGATAGCCCACAATCACAAATTCTTGCCGCATATAGCATTTTATTTTAAGCCAATCGCCATTGCGTTTTCCTAGATAGGCGGAATTTAAATTTTTTGCAACAATTCCTTCCAAATTGTGCTTTTTTGCAAACGCAAAACATCGCTTTCCGCTGCCCACAATATGCTCGCTAAAAACTAGGTGCGGCGGCGCATTTTTAAGTAAGTTTTTTAGCATCTCTTTTCGCACGTTTAATGGAAACGAACGCAAATCTCGCCCGTTTATCGCGAGCAGATCGAACACAACATAACTCATCTCGCCGCCGCTCTTTAGTTGTTCTTGCAAAAGCGAAAAATCCGACCTGCCGAGGGAGTCGAACGCCACCAATTCGCCATCCAAAACCGCATTGCATTTGAGCGTTTTTATTTCGTCCACAATTGCGGGCATTTTTTTGGAATAATCTTGCTTTCCACGCGTTAAACATTTGACATTTTCCCCCTCCTTAAATGCCAAAATGCGATATCCGTCATACTTGATTTCAAACGCCCAATTTTTCCCAGTTGGAATTGTTGTTGTGAGCGTACATAATTGCGCGTCATAACTTTTGCTTGTCACCCTGAGCGTAGTCGAAGGGTCCCCCTTGTCATTTGAGATGTTAGTTTTTTTCGACATCGTGCTGGCAGATCCTTCGGCAATTCGTCCCACTGCGAAAGTTCTTGTGGGGACTTCATGCTCAGGATGACATGTGCCAGCACTGCGCTCAACATGAGTATCTGGTCGAGCAGTCATTTTGGGTGAACAGAGAGATACGCTCCACGCGTCACAAACTGCACTTTTGCTAAATTGCTCACTAGTTCGCAATTGTAAGCCTAAGTTTGTTTGTTCCTTTTCCCCTTCAAAACAAATAAAATTGTTTTGCGGGGACCCCATTATGCGCTCGGTATGACAGCTCTTTTTTATCAGCCAATTTTTTTCGTCCATTTTGATTAGAGAATATTCGCCCTTAAATTTTTCACCGTTCAAAACGACCTTTATATGCCCCTTTTTCATGCCATAATCTAGGTTGTAGCTGGGCGTGAAATTGCCTTTGTCGAAAATTTCAACCGTGCCCGCGCCATAGTTCCCGGCGGGAATGACGCCCTCAAAATTTGCGTAGTCGAGCGGGTGGTCCTCAACATGAACTGCGAGCCGCTTGTCGGCGGGATTTTGGGATAGCCCTTTTGGCACCGCCCAACTCAATAGCACGCCATTATGCTCTAGCCTAAAATCGAAATGCTCCCGCCTGGCGAAGTGGTGTTGAACAACAAAAATTCCGCCCGCTTTGCCTTTTGCTTTCCCCGCCTTTTGGCTTTTTCCCGCCGCCTTGTTTGACGAGTTTTTTGACGCAGTTTTCGCTTTCCCATTTGAGACAAAAATGCCTTTCGGCTCGTCAGTCGAATTAAAATTTCGCTTGCGATTATATTCTTTCAATGTTTTCATAAAGTGAGTTCCTTTTCCTATTCGTGGGATGTTTCGACTCCGTGACAGTGGTGTCATACCGAGCGAAGTGTCGGCAGATTCTTCGACGCACTTTCGCCCCACTTCGAAACTAGTTCTTGTGGGGACCCCGATCGTTTGCTCAGAATGACAGAGAGATACACTCCACGCGTTCGCTTCACTCACTTGGTCGGTATGACATGAGGGTGTGTTCAGGGTGACACATCAACGTTTTGATTGTGCGGTGCGGCGTTTGGGCGAAATACTCTTTTTGAGGGCGTCCATTATGTTGATTATCTTTGTGGTTGACTTCTGCTTTGGCGCAACAATTTCGCCGCCAGAAATTTTCTTTTTTATTGCGGCTTTCACGCGTTTTGTGTAGTCGTCTGTGTAAGCGGAAATGTCGAACTTGCTGGTCATTTGGTCGATGAGAGTTTCAGCCAAATCGAGCTCTTTTTTTTCGAGTTTGGCAGGTTTAATTTCGGGAGCTGCCATAATTTCCTCAGCAAAAAAGAGCGTGTTTAACATCATTTTGTTGCCCTCAGCGTGGAGCAGAATTAGCGTTTCTTTGCTGCCAAGAACGGTCTTTGCGATGCCCGCCTTGTGTTGCTTTTTCATCGCCTCTAAAAGGAGGGTAAACGCCTTGTCCGCCCCATTTGGCGCAACATAATAGGATTTGTCGAAATAGATGGGGTCGACTTCGGCTAGGTCGACAAACTGCTCGATTGAAATCGACTTATCCTTTTCCGTTTTCAGCTTTTCAAAGTCCTTGTTCGTGAAGATGACATATTTGCCCTTTTCATATTGATAGCCGCGCACGATGTCCTCGTTTTTAACTTCCTTTTCGTCGCAATCCACGCACGTCTTTTTGTATTTGATGCGGCTTAGCGTGTTTTTGTCGATCATGTTAAATCCGATGTCGTTATTTTTCACCGCCACAGTGAGCACGACCGGGATATACACCAGCCCAAAAGATATTGCCAATTTCATTGCCATAAAAAACTCCTTACATCTATCTTGTGCAATTAAAAAAATTTTATAAATGTGCTGTGAGCATTAATATAAGCAGAGGCTTGTCATTCTGAGTGGAGTGTTGGTGAGACCCGTTCGACTCCGCTACGCTCCGCTCAGGGTGACAAAATAAAAAAGCAGGTGAATTTCACTTGCTTTTTATTTTTTTGTGGATTTCAAATTTTTTTCGAGCGTAGATTGCATATCCGTGTGCATTTTGATTGTCTGCTTAACATCTTTTGCCGGAGCGGGAGTTGTTGGATAGAATCCTTTTTCGTTCATGATTTTGAAAATCTTAAGGTCGTGCTGCATGGCAACTTTTTCGTTTTCGCTAAACAGCGCGCGCAAATTTTCGTTGCTGCACTCAATCCCATATTGGCAATACATGTGGATTAAAAACTTGTGGGCAATAAGTGCGTCTTGAAGCGTGTTTTGTGTGTTAAATTCCATTATTTGTTCCCCCCTTCACTTGCGTTTGCAGTGAGATATGCAAGCAATTTGCTATGATTTTCAAGGTGCTTGCTCGCCATATCTTTAAACATGGTTTTTAGCGGCTTTTCGCTCACCGCTTGTTCGCAAAATTTCATTTTTGTCGCCATCCAATTTTCAAAAGTCATGAGCTCGTTTAGCGCCATCAAATCTTTTGTTGTCAACATTTTTTTCATATAACCTCCAAAAAGATGTTTTACAAATAAAAAATTTTTAATCATCGAAGCAAAATTTTGCAACAAAAATACATAAATAAAAAAAGAGCCAAAAGGCTCTTTTTGGTGCACCCAGAGGAGTTCGAATCCCCAGCCTTTGGTTCCGTAGACCAACGCTCTATCCAATTGAGCTATGGGTGCGTGTAGAATTGAAAATATTGAGTTAGAAGATTTAGGAACCAAAGGCTCCAAGGGGTCCCCGAAAAGATTATTCTTTTTGGGGAAAAGCGAATAGCAAATGAGCATTAACGCAGTTTTGACACTTCAAAACAAGTAAAACGAATTTGCGTATGAGCGAGGTTCCGTAGACCAACGCTCTATCCAATTGAGCTATGGGTGCACGTCGCAAGCTGCACCTTTGATAAATTGCTTCACAAGTTCGCAATTATAAGCCTAGGCTTGCCTGCTCCTTTACTTTTAAAGAGCACTGCGTTAACTCTTTAAAAGTTTTTTATTTTCTTACTGCAACTATGACTAATTTTTAATTGCTTTTATATTGTAACACAAATTATTTGTTTTGTAAAGATATTTTAAAAAAATTTTGAGTTTGACTCAAAATTTCTTTTTATTTAAGCATGCGTTTTCTATCTAAGGGATTCTTCACTGCGTTCAGAATGACATCGTCGCAATCTGCGTTATCGCTAGTTTGTTTCGTTACACTACACAAACGTAAGCCTTAACTTGATTGCTCCTCTCCCCATTAAAAAGCAAGTTTTTAACGGGGACCCCAAAAGCCATTTGGATCTTTTTTTAAACTCGGCTGGCGTTAAAAAAGCGAAATGGTGCTTGCTGAGTCGAGTTTTTTATAGTAAAATGACAGCCATTTATGAAAGTCGACCTCGATTTCGTTTAGGCGGTTGAGCGCGGTGTTGCATTCATCGTACGTTGCGGGCTCTCTTATCGCATTAAGGCGGAATCTTATTGCGCTATATTTGTTGTAAACAACAGTCAACAAGTCCAAGCGCCTTCTATCCCTTTTGCTTATCGCGGAAGTGATTTCGTCTTGCAATCTTTTTTGATAAGAAAAATTGCATTTGTCCTCCAATTTATTTTTTCTGTTTCTAAAAGCGATTAACCATTCTTGCATAAATTTCTCCTTTACAAGTTCGGCTAGTTTAACACGGGAAAGCGAATTTGTCAATAGGCGGCGCAAAATTTTTTTGTATTGACAAACAGCATTGAATTGTGATATATTAATTTATACTAAATTGAAAATTTGCTATAATAAATGCTTAAAAGGGAAGTTATGAAGTTTGACACGATTGTGGCGCTCGCAACTCCGCCCGGGAATGGCGGGGTGGCGGTCATTCGAATTAGCGGGGACAGGGCAAAAGAAATTTTGCAAAAATTGATTCGCGAAAATTTGGATTTTGAGCCAAGAAAAATGTATCTAAAAAATGTGTACATAAAAAATTATGCGGACCGCTGTTTGGTTGTGTTTTTTGCATCGCCTTTTAGTTACACGGGCGAGGACGTTGCCGAAATTCAATCGCATGGCGGATATTTTCTTGCGCAAAGCATAATTGACGAGGCAATAAGTTTGGGCTGCCGCCTTGCGGGTGCGGGAGAGTTCTCCAAGCGCGCGTTTTTGAACGGAAAAATGAGCCTTGACCAAGCCGAGGGCATTGTGGATTTAATCAATGCCGAAACGGATATGCAAGCGAGCATAAGCAGCAATTTGATTCAAGGCGAACTTAAAAACGGAATTATTAAACACCAAAACGCGCTAACCGAAATTTTGGCAGAAATTGAAGCCAAACTCGACTATCCCGAATATGAATTTGACGGGCGCGAAACTTCCAACATTCTAACCCGCCTCAATGAGATAAAGGGCGACCTTAATGCGCTTATTGACGACAGCGTTAGCGGGCAGATAATTAAAAATGGCGTCAAGGTTGCAATCGTGGGCGCGCCAAATGTGGGGAAATCTAGCTTGCTCAACGCGATGACCAAATCCAACAAAGCGATTGTGACCAACATCGCGGGCACAACGCGTGACGTGATCGAGGCGGAGTATGAATATAAGGGCATCATTTTTAGATTGTATGATACTGCCGGCATACACGAAAGCCGCGATGAAGTGGAAAAGATTGGCATCGACCGCGCCAAAAAGACGATTGACGAGTGCGACATCGTTTTGCGCCTTAGCGAACCAAATCACCCTTGCGAAATTGAAACCGCCAAGCCCGCCATCGATGTTCTCAACAAGGCGGATTTATTTAAGGGGACCC
>CANQHS010000049.1 GCA_947623795.1 uncultured Clostridia bacterium
TGTCGCATTTGGAAAAACCTTCTTTGCTGGCAATGAGGAGCTAAAAACTGGGACACTTAAAACAACCGATTTTTCGCTTGCAACCGCAACTGAGGCGGATGTTAGGAAAGACGCAACATTCTACGCGGGGGATAGCGAACTTAAAACGGGCAGCCTCGTTGAGCTGGATACATCGATTGCAACAGCGACAGAAAACGATGTTGCATCTGGAAAGACCTTCTTTGCCGGCGATAACGAGCTAAAAACGGGCAAGATGGAGCCGGGCTCTGGGTCGGGCGAATCATATTTCGATTTGTTTTTGTTCAATGATAAAACGACCGACATAAAAAGCTATGAAGTGCATATCCCGGATGATATCACCAGGGTTATGGAATACAAATTTTATAAATGTCCACATAGTTTAAAGGTGTGGTTGCCGGAAAGCACAACCGATATTCTTGATAACTGCTTCTATTTGTCGAAAGACACCTCAATTATGAATTTGGGCGAAATGCAACACTTGCTTACTGTTCAAAAATATTGCCTGACGGGTTGCAAAAATATAGATCTTGGTGCATTGCCAGAAACTTTAACCACAATTGCGGACCATGCCTTTTATGATTGCGCCGGAAGAGGGCCAACAAAAAATATCGTGGTGAAAAACGATATATCATATGCCCAGTATACTTTTGGCAGTATGTCTACAGTTGAACTTGAAAATTTCATATTGGACAGCAATTGGAGCAAGGAAACTTTTCCAACATATTTCGTGTCGCAATTGAGATTTGATTGCGATTTGATTTTGCCAGAATGTGTAACCTCGATTCCGTTGGCGTTCAACATGAATGGCGGATTTAATAATATAACTTTTGGCAGCAATTTCCAAAAGCTGGACGGCATGGCGTTTTATGGGGCGGCAACCTCGTTCACAAATTTGCAGACAATGACATTTTTGAATGAAACTCCGCCAACTTTTGGCGCAAGTTCTATGCCAACACATAGGGCAAAACTTGGCCTTAATATTTATGTGCCGGACAACAGCGTGAGCGCATATCAAACGGCGCTAAAGAAACTCGGCGCGTTCACAGTGCTTCCGCTAAGTCAAAAGCCATAGACGCAAAGAAATTTTCTTTGCGTTTTTTTGCGCCATAAATTTTTATTGCGGGGGTCGGCTTAAATTTGTCGAAACGGAGTAGCTCTTTTTTAATTAATAAGTTCTCCTTATACACTTCGCGATAGGATTTAACTTCCATTCCCTTAGTGCCCGGCTTTAGATAGAAAAATTCGTCCTCAAATTCCACTTTGTCGAGATATTCGCCCGCTTTGTCCACTTTAACTTGTTCGCTGGGCTCAGTTGTGCTAACAATTTCATTCGTGAGTTTATATGTATAGGTCGGCTTTTCGCCAAAAATGCGGATGCGCGCTTTGTCGTTAAGATAGTTTGTTATAATCGTGATTTTTTCGCTCGTGTTGTTTTTAAATTTTAGGTCGCTACTTCCAAAATTGACCATTGCGTCAAAGCCATATTTCACATATCCAATTTGCTTGCTATGCTTGTTCGCTTCAACAATGTCGAGGCCTGCCAAAAGCGCGCTGTTGTATAAAGTTGTGCTAACTTGGCAAACTCCGCCGCCGAGCCCATCCACAAACTCGTTATTCACAATTATTTTTGCTTCGCGATAGCCATTTTCTTTTGTCCGCTTGCCAACAGTTTTGTTGAACGAAAAAACATCGCCCGGCTGTATTTCAATTTTGTTTAAACTTGTTAGCGCATTTTTGATGTTATGCTTTCGGTCGGCAGAACTCGCGCTAAAATTTGTCGAAAAATCCGCACGCAAATTTGAATATTTTTGATAGTCACTTGCTTTAATTTGCGGATTTAATTTGTCGAGCGGGAGATTGAATTTTAATGGCTTCCCCGCTAGCATATTTTCGATTATGCTATCATAAAGTTTATTCCTATTTAATTTCTGCCCAACAATTTCTGGGGTGATGAAAAACACTTTTTCGCTGTTCGTGTCAATTTTTAGCCTCGCATCTTTTGGTGCGATATAAACATTTTTTTCTATTTTTTCAACAAGGTCGTCCAAATTAGGGAAGAGGTAGTTTACAATAATAAAATTGTCGAATCCGAGCGACAATAATTCTCTAAGCAAAATTTTTCGCTCGCTCATTTCAAAGCGATTGTATTTGTTAATCTCATAATTTAGGTCAAATTGGCTAGATTTTTTGATATTTTTTTGCAAATCATATTGAAAAACGCGATTTTTATAGAAAAATTCAATTCTATTTTGATTTTCTATATTTTGAGTTTTTAAATTTTCTGAGGCGGCAAATGCTTCAATTTTTGGATCGCAATAAGACACGCTTGCATAAACCCCTGCAAGCATAATAAAAATTACACATAGTAGCAGTATTTTTGCCGTTTTTTTCATACTGATATTATGTGTTATTTTGTCGAATTTTAAACTAATTTAACGCGTATTCCCCTAAATAGAAAGCTTTATGTCATTTAAATAGAACACTTTATGTCATTTAAATAGAAAGCTTTATGTCATTCTGAACGAAGTGAAGAATCTAAAGTTTAATTATTTTGCGATCTAAAAATTTTTAGGCCATTTTCCACAACGGAAATTATCATCTCATCAAACAAAACTAGCTTTCCGTCCACAAGCGCTTTAATCTTGTTGTTTGGACTATAAATTTTTATGTTATTAAGCCAATATTGCTTCGTTTTTTCGTTGTAGATATGCTCGCCATTTTCTTGCTTTTCAACATAAACTTTTTTTTCTTTTTTGTCCACGAGAGTTACAAAATTAAAGTTAAAAAGTCCGTCTTTCAAGTTTGCTAGCGGGCTAATGTTTTTCCCATTTCTCTTTCCGCCATTTGCGATTGTGAGTTCAAAAACGACCTCATTTTTAGGCTGCTTTCCGCGCGAATAGAAGGTGAGTTCAACGCCTTCAAAATGGGCGGCATTTTTTTTGTTTGCAATCGTGCGGGTGAGCGAATTTTTTAGTTTGTAGCTATCAAAAAGTTCTTTTGCTTCCGCGCTCGCGCCAATTGAAATGTTGCTAATAACTTTTTGGTCATTCAGTGTCAAATAGTCCACATTGTCCACTTCTTTTTTAATTATATCTTTTATCGCTTGGACGGGGTTAAAACTCAAATTTAAGCTGAGCGCAAAATCGTCCTGCCCGCCAATTGGAACAATGCCAAATTTAATTTTTGTTATATCCTTTGTTGCGTTAACAAATGTAGAAATAATAGGGTCGTCGCCAATAAGGACAAATTCACTTTCGTTGTCCGCCACAAGCGCTTTCACATTTGCAGTTATATCTTCAATTTTTTCATGAAAAAACACCGCATATTCTATCTTTTCAGTTTTTAAAAAAGACACAATGCGTTTTGCTATCTTTTCCGCATTCTCGTTGTGCGTTTTTGGGGCGACAATCAAGTTTAGCATATTATTAGTATAACCAAAATTTAAAAAAACGCAAATCGTTTTTATAAAAAAGTTGGATAAATTTGCTTGGCTAATTTATTGACATTTTTATGTTTTTTTTGTAAAATATTAAAAAATTTTATAAAATAACGCAAATTAAAAGGATTTTTATGCAAATTTGGATTCCAAGCATAATATTTGGCGTTGTGTGGATTATCACCACAATCGTTTTTGTTGTGCTCTATAAGAAAAAACAACCAACACTTCAAGACGATAAATCCATAAAAACTGTGGTGGATAACCAGCGCGAGCAGAACCAACTTTTGAACAATATGCTCATGCAGGCAGTAAAGAACAGCGAAATTGCCACGCAAAACACAATCAACAACCTCTCAGTTTTGCAAAAGCAAGAGTTTGAAGCCATTTCAAAGCGAGTTAACGACCTAACTTTCCGCAATGAGGATAGGATTGAAAAATTGACCATGCAAGTCAATCAAACGCTCACCACAATGCGGGAAGAAAACGAAAAAAGCCTTGAAAAAATGCGCGAGACGGTGGACGAAAAACTGAATAATTCGCTAACCGAGCGATTGAACGAGAGTTTTAGCAAAATCCAGCAAAGTTTGGAAAGCGTAAATTTAGGCCTTGGCGAAATGCGCTCGCTCGCAACGGGCGTGGGCGACCTAAAAAAGGTGCTAAGCAATGTGAAAATCCGCGGCGGCTGGGGCGAAGTTATGCTCTCAACACTGCTCGAACAAATCCTTGCGCCAAATCAATATAAATCGCAAGTTCAAGTCAAGCAAAACAGCAAAGAGCGAGTGGATTTTGTTGTTTGTATGCCGGGCAAGGACGGGAACGAAGTTTATCTCCCAATCGATAGCAAATTCCCGCTTGAGGACTATAATAGGCTTGTTGAGGCGAGCGACACGCTCAATAAAGAACTCATCGAAAAATGCCAAAAACAACTCTTTAAACGCATTAGGGAAGAGGCAAAATCCATTAAGGAAAAATATATCTCAGTGCCCGAAACAACCGATTTTGCAATCATGTTTTTGCCAATCGAAGGGCTATATGCCGAAGTTGTTAGGAATGTCGAACTCTTTGACGAACTCAACAATCAATATAAGGTTGTCGTTTGCGGGCCAACAACTTTGACCGCCCTATTAAATAGCTTACAATTGGGCTTTAAAACGCTATATATTCAAAAACGCAGCAGCGAAATTTGGAATTTTTTGTCCACATTAAAGCAAGAATTTTCAAAATATTTGGCTCTCCTTGAAAAATCGCAAGGCAAACTTGGCGAAGCCACAACCAACCTTGAACAAGCGACAAAATCCAGCCAAAAAATTGCCAAAAAATTGGACAATGTGGGCGACCTCATCGGCCTTGACGATGAAATTCAAATCGACAACAAAAACCCCGCCAACCCCAAAGATGGCGACCCAGATAACTCTTCCGCCGGCAATTCCGATTGCGACAAATAAAAATTTTCAAAAACTTGTTGACTTTATATCTTTTTTGGGGTATTATTATATTAGTTTAATAAAAACTGTGAAGATGTGTGCAGTAGTTTGTTCGTTTCAGATAGAGAATAGCGTTCGTGGCTGGAAAACGCTTATGTTCAGCGGGCAAATGAATTTCAGCATCGGAGTTGCACAAGCGAACTTGTGCCAGACAAAACTGTGAAAATGTAAATAAGGCTTCTTGCCAACCTTTCTAAATAATAAACCTATTTATTGGAAAAGGAGTAATGAGGGAAAAACAACTTGTTGGTTGTCCCTCATAGTGGCGAGCAACCGAACAAAAGGCCTACAATAATTTTGCGAAGTAAAATTATTTGGCAATAGTGAGAGTTGCGAAGCGAATTTTAGGTGGTAAAACGAAAACAACTCGTCCTGAAAAATGATTTATTCATTGTTGAAGGGCGAATTTTTTATTTAAGGAGAGATTATGCAAAACAAAATTAATGAAATCAAACAATACATTTTAGGAAAAATTAAAGACATTAAAAATTTGAAAGAGTGCCAAGCGTTGCGTGTTGAAATGTTTGGCAAATCGGGGAAATTCACCGAACTTTTCAAACTTATTAAAGATGTGCCGGCCGAGGAAAAGGGCAAGGTTGGGCAGATTTTGAACACGGCAAAGCAAGAAATTGAGGGCCTAATTTCTGAAAACGAACACAAAATTAATGATGAAGAATTGAATAGGGAAATCAATTCTGCTGAAAAGATAGACATCACTCTTCCAGCCGAGCATTGCACGGGCAGTTTGCACCCAAGAACGATAATTCAGCGCGAAATTGAGGATGTTTTCACGTCTATGGGCTTTGTTGTTGAGGACGGAAACGAGGTTGAAACCGAATATAACAACTTCACCGCTGTCAATGTGCCAGAAAATCACCCCGCACGCGACATGCAAGACACTTTTTGGCTAGATAATGGCGAAGTTTTAAAGACTCACACTTCGGCATCGCAAAACCGCATTCTGAAAAAATATGCTCCGCCAATCCGCGCAATTTTCCCGGGCAGATGTTTTAGAAATGAGGATGTTGACGCCAGCCACGAAAACACCTTCTTCCAACTTGAGGGTGTGATTGTGGATAAAGATGTTTCGGTTGGCAACCTAATCTATTTCATGAAAGAGATGCTATCTAAAATCTTTAAAAAGCAAGTTGAAGTGCGCTTGCGCCCCGGCTTCTTCCCGTTCACCGAGCCTAGTTTTGAGATGGATGTTAGATGCCCATTC
>CANQHS010000050.1 GCA_947623795.1 uncultured Clostridia bacterium
CCATAAATAAAGAGAGGATTGAACTTTTCGCTTGGGTGCTCGGCAACGCTTTGCATGGCGGCACAAACAACTTGATTCGACTTGCCCACAACAAAATTGTCGAAAGTGTATTTCTTGTTGAATTTAAACTTGTTGCCCGTGTCCTTAACTTCCTCAACTTCGCTTTCTTTCCTTAAACTTTCCTCATATTCGTGCGATTCCAAAATGCTAACAAAGGTGTATGGAGTGAACTCCATGCGGACGCATTTTGTAATTTTGTCGAAAATTCCGGGCTGATTCACCTGTGTTTTGGCGGTAAGGCTGGGGGCAAGCAAAATTAGCTCGTCATTTTGGTATTTAACGGGATTTAAGGTGTTAATCCATAAATCATAAGTTACTGCGGTAACTTCATTTTCAAGTCTTTTCAAAACTTCTTTCCACTGCTCTTGCAATAACATATACTTCTCCTAACCACTATTATAGCAAAAAAAAATCTAAAGTCAAATAAATCGTGCAACCTTCGCCATTGTCATGTCATGTTGAGCGCAGCGATCGGGGTCCCCGCAAGAACGAGTTTCGCAGTGGGGCATAAAGCGGAGTCGAAACATCCCCCAAACAGAACCCGTCCCGTCATTCTGAGCGTAGCCGAAGAATCCCCTAAACGGAAAACGTCATGTCATTCTGAGCGGAGCAATGTGTCATTCTGAGCGGAGCGTAGTGCAGTCGAAGAATCCCCCAAACGGAGTAAGTTATAAAATTAAACTTTTTTAAAAACGAGGAACTCAGCTTTGGGAGTTCCCCACTCACTAAAAAAAGACGTTCGTCAGGGAACTCCCAAATTTCGTATGTTGAAAAATTGTTTAACTAACTTGTTCTATTTGAAATGAGTTGTTGTTTAATTTTTTTATTTATTATAAATATAGCAAAAAGTATATCTATTTCTTAGTTAATATTTATAGGTTAATAAAAACTTAACTTTTGCGTCACCAATTTTTTAATTAAGTAAGCCAGTCGAGTTTCTCAATAACACGAAACTAAGGATATGGCAATGAACGACAGCGTCGTGAACTGCACCTTTGCTAAATTGCTCCGCTAGCTCCGCAATTGTAAGCCTAGGCTTGTTCACTCCTTTTCCCCTTCAAAACAAATAAATTGTTTTGCGGTGACCCCTTGATTTAGCGTTTAGTGAATTGTCATATCCTTAGGCTGAGTCCACTTTCTATTTAGTGGACCCATTCGACTCCGCTTTATCCCCACTGCGAAACTAGTTCTTGTGGGGGCCCCGAACGCTTCGCTCAGGGTGACATTGAAGAGATACACTCCACGCGTTCGCTTCGCTCGCTTGGTCGGTATGACAACATCGTGAACTAAATTGCTACGTTCGGTATGACACGAGAACCCGCTAGGCGAACGCCACAGTGGGACAAGGTTTTACACATAGTTTGGGTAAGTTTTGCACTTGTTATTAACAGGGTTATGAACAGCGAATGTGCATAAGTTGGGCGCAGTTTTGGCTTAATTTAGGGCGGTTTTTAAGTTATCCACATATCCACAGGATATAATAAAAATTCCACTAACAAAAAAATAAAAAAATAAAATTAAATAAATGCGCGCGAAAATCAAAGAAAAATCTATTTTATAGTATTTTTGCCCTATTTTTGGAATTTATAAATATTTTATATTTATAGCCTTTATTTTTTAAATTTTTTTTCAAAATTTTACAAAATATTTCAATTTTATTTGACATGTTTGGGATCTTTTGCTAATATGTTTGTTGTATCATAAAAGTGGGGTACGATTTAGGGGTTTAAAAGGACAAACGATGAAGTTTAGATGTGATGGATTAGAACTTAGCGAAGCAATTGCAGTTGTTAGCAAGGCTATTAGCGGTAAAACAACTTCCCAAATTTTGGAAGGCATAAAAATGGTGTGCGAGGATGACAAAATTCGCTTGACAGCGACCGACCTCGAGATGAGTGTGGAAAAGACGGTCAGAGCGGAAGTTGAAAGTTATGGCGAAACGGTTGTTCCGGGCAGATTGTTTGGCGAGTACATTAAAAAACTCACGGGCGAGCAGATTGAGTGCGAGCTTAACGAAAAAAACCAACTTAGGATTGCTTATACCGACAGCGAAGGCACGATTCAGTGCATGGAAGTTAGCGAGTTCCCAACAATAAAGGAAGTTGAAAAATCTGAATATTTCGAAATCTCGAAAGAGAACTTTAAATCTCTAATCAACAATGTGTTCTACGCAGTGGCGCAGGACGATAGCCGCCCAATTTTGAAAGGCATTTTGCTTGAAACCAGTAAGACGGAAATCAAGGCGGTTGCGGTTGACGGTTGCAGGCTTAGCATTTCAAACAAGCCGCTTGTTATGTCCACCCACGAGTTCAAAATAATCGTTCCGGGCAGAAACTTGAACGAAATCGTCAAAGTTTTGGACAACGATGGCAACATCAAAGTTTACATCCACTCAAACAACATCATGGTCGATTTGGGCGACACAATCATCATAAATAGGCTCATCGACGGGCAGTTTATCAACTATCGCCAAATCCTTCCAAAAGATTTTGCAACTGTTGTCACAATCAACCGCGAGCAGCTTGAGGACGCGATTGACCGCGCCAGCGTGCTTTCCAAAATCGACAAAAACAACCTCGTTAAATTCGACATTAAAGAGAAAAATTTGATGCTCACTTCAAATAGCGAACTTGGCAACACACGCGAAAATATAACGGTCGGTGTCAAGGGCAGCGATTTGACAATAGCATTCAACAGCAAGTATTTTAGCGACTGCTTGCGCGTTATTGATAACCCATATGTGAAAATGAATTTCAACAGCCAAATTCAACCATGCGTTATCACCCCAAGCGAAGGCGAGGACTTCATCTTCCTCATCCTTCCCGTTAAATCCCGCTAAGGCGCAGTTTGTGACGTTGTCATACCGAGCGTAGCGTAGCGGAGTCGAGTGTATCTCTTCGCAATATAAACAAAAAATAAATAAAAAGCAGTTTAACACTGCTTTTTTCCTTGTTATCTTAAAGTTGGGCAGTGATTTTTTTATTGACAAATAAAAGAGAATCAGTTATAATAAAACAGCATCAATATAGAAAACAAAAAAACTTTTAAAGAGTTAATGAAATGCTCAAATAAAACATTATAAAAAAGGAAGGTGAGGATGAGAGGAAAACGCTTTAGCGGTGTCCTTTCATAGTAGCGGTGCAAACTGCTCGCCTTTGCAAGTTAATATCTCGCCGAGCAAAAGTATTTGCCCTTGCTCGATTAGCACTTGCAGGCTGCGCTCCCCACTGCGGCATTCTCCTTGCGGGGTCCCTTTTAAAGTTAACGTTTGCGCCGTGTAACAAGCAAACTAACATATATGCAGTAAGAAAATAAAAAAAACTTTTAAAGAGTTAATGAAATGCTCAAATAAAACCTCATAAAAAGGAAAAGGAGTAATGAGGGAAAAACAGCTCTGCTGGTTGTCCCTCATAGAAAGGAAGTGAACAAGCGAAAAACGAAATTTGCGTCTAGCAAATGAGAAATAGCGCAGTTCACGACTTGCGGTTATGGCGAAATGGCAGACGCGCTAGATTCAGGTTCTAGTGGTGGAAACACCGTGCAGGTTCAAGTCCTGTTAACCGCACCAGCGTCACAAACTACATTATAGCTAGTTTGTTTCGCTATGCTCACAAACATAAGCCTTAACTTGTTTGTTCCTTTTCCCCTTCAAAACAAATAAATTGTTTTGCGGGGACCCCTAATTTTACAAGATATTTTGCTCCCGACAATTGACGCCAACGAGTTGGCTTAATGCAACCCTTGTCGGGCTGGCCGCAGCAAGCTGCTCCCTTCGCGACGCTAAAATATGCCAAAGGGCATATTTTTTAACGCTGCTCACCTGTTAACCGCACCAGAGCTTCACAAACTGCACTTCACCCCACTGCAGTGTCACAAATTGCGTTATAGCTAAATTATTGGGGACCCCGATCGTTTGCTCAAAATGACATGAAAGAGATACACTCGACTCCGCTACGCTTCGCTCGGTATGACATGAACACTTTTGTTTCTCTTAAAATTTATCTAGTGGAGGGTTAATTCGGGCAAAGAGGGTGTTGAATTGCTCGTGGGAAATTTCTTTGTGATAGAATTGCGAAACGAGAGTTTCTGCGTAGGCGATTTTATAATTTAAATTTTTTGGCGATGTGATTGTGTATTCACAAAAATCATATTCTGTTTTGGGGTCGAAAAAGAACACTTCGAGCGTGCCATCTTTTTGATAGCTTAGCGAATATCCAAAATCCGATTTCCAACATTTTGTATATCCGTCCGACCCCTCATATTTCCACTCTTGCAAATAGTCAAACTTGGCGTAATTTTTTATGTATTTGAGATGAGCATATTTTTTATCTTGTTTTGGATCGGGCTTGTCGGACAAAATTTTTGTTATCTCCAAAATGCGATTTTTGGCGATTGGAATTTTGTTTTTAGGAAAAAACACGACCTTATCAACAATTGCCCGCTCTTTTAATAAGTAGTTACAAACGGGCGCCTCGACAATATAACCCTTTTTGCAATCGAGGTCAGTTTTGTATAAATATAATTGGTCGCTTTTTTCGAATTTCACATAAACATATTTTTGCTTTTCTTTCATATTTTCCTTTTTTGAACGACATTAAAGAGATACACTCGATTCCGCTACGCTACGCTCGGTATGACAGAACACATTCTGTTTGGGGATTCTTCGACGCACTTCGTTTGCTCAGAATGACATGCTCGCATGTCACTTTTTAAATTTGTCGTTGAAGTGGTGGGTGTGGCCGCGCGAGTCCTTGTATGAAATGAGCGTGTTTAGGTTCACATTTTCGACACTTTTAAAAATGTTGTTTTCAATTATTGGGTCGGATTGTTTCAATTTTGCGATGAGCTCTTTCGTTTGCTTGCGTTTGCCCTCTTCGCCATGCGCGGAACTTTCTTTTTCTGTGAACTTGCACGCGCATTGCAAGAATTTGAGTTCGTTATAATCCTTCCAATGCAAAATGTCGCTTTCGCGAATCAAATACATAGGGCGAATGAGTTGCATGCCCTTAAAATTTGTGCTTTTAATTTTGGGCATCATGGTTTGAAACTGCCCGCTAAAAAGCATTCCCATCAAGATTGTTTCAATCACGTCGTCATAATGGTGGCCGAGCGCGATTTTGTTGCAGCCGAGTGCCTTTGCTTTGGCGTAAAGATGGCCGCGACGCATTCGGGCGCAGAGATAGCATGGCGATTTTTCGACATTTACAACATTTTCAAAAATGTCCGTTTCAAAAATTGTGAGCGGAATTTCGAGCATCTTAGCGTTTTCCTCAATTAGCGCGCGATTTTTTTCGTTATAGCCCGGGTCCATGCACAAAAACACGACTTCGAACGGGAACTTGTTGTGGCGCTTTAATTCTTGAAAAAGTTTTGCCATCAAAAAACTATCTTTCCCGCCCGAAATGCAGACTGCAATTTTGTCGTTTGGCGAAATCAAATCATATTCGTTAATGGCGCGGCAAAATTTGGAAAAGAGTTCCTTTTTAAACCTTTTCCTCAAACTTTCTTCCACTTGAAATGCCTTGCTCGTCCCTTCCTTTTGAATCTTTCTCATAAATCCATTATAGCATAACTTAGCATAAAAATAAAGTTTGACAAGAAAATTTATAAAATAATTCTTTTCCGCCTTTACATTAAAACAAATTTATGATATAATAGAATAGTGATATGTCACCCTGAGCGAAGCGATAGCGGAGTCGAATGGGTCTATTAAACTTTTAAAGAGTTAACGCAGTGCTCTTTAAAAGTAGAAGGAGCAATCGAACCTAGGCTTATGTTTGCAATATTTTGCAAACTAGCAAAGGTGAGAGTTGCGACGTGAAGGGTTGTCAGAGTGGTCGATTGTGCCGCTCTCGAAAAGCGGTAAGGTGAAAGCCTTC
>CANQHS010000051.1 GCA_947623795.1 uncultured Clostridia bacterium
AGTAAAAAGGCAAATATTCAAAAAGTCACCATGGGCAGATTAGCGGGCAAAAAGTCACCATTTCGCCACCATAAATTCGATGGCGTTTGCTTAAAGATAAGAAAGTTGGTGTGAAATTTTAATGAAAAAGGCTAATTTTGACAATAATTTTGCTTAAAATTGCCAAAATTAACGCCAAAAAAGATAAAACAACCGAATTTCTTTTCTCCTAAGCGGAATGCCGGCGGTTCGAATCCGCCCTCTTGCGCCAATTTGCTTTATTTATATTCGTCATATTTTTTGTTGCATCCCCTAGATTTTTCTAAAGGGTTCACTCCAACATAGTTTAGATCATAACCTTGGGTTGTATGTATACAGCCAATTTCATTCACAGAATCTTTTCTCAAAATCCATTCTCTATTTGTCATATTCCATAAATATTTTTTATCTCCAAATTCTAGATCAAATAAATTATCTTTTTTTATCTGGTCAATATTTTTGCCTTTTGTTTTCCATTTCCATGCATATCCGGCGACATTCCTACACAAACCATATTTTTCATTCAAATTTTTAATTTCATCAATCATTCCATTTGGATCATCAAAAATTTTTATGTCATAATTTAAAATCTTCATTTTCTGTTTAAGTTCACAACTAAAAAACTTATTGACATAATCAATATATAATTCTCCACCTTTACAGCGCATTTGAGAAGTTAGTTCATACTCGGAAATTTTTGTTTTAGCTAAAGACTTTTTAAATTCTTCATTTGAAATATCTGATGATTTAATCGATTGTTCATTGTCATAAAACAAGATTCTATGTTTACTGCTCTTTACGATCCAATCTAAAGTATTAGATGATATTGGATCAATATTCAATTCATTACAACAACGATCAAATTCTCGCAGCCAGCTCAAATTTTTTCTTTTAGGAAGTCTATGAGCCTCATCCACTATCAACACGTCAAATAGTTCTCCCACAACATCTGTTGGACCCATTACTATATTACTTTTCAATCCGTTTTTGTTTTTACTAAAAACCGTTTTTAATGTTGCCCTAAGTGAAGTCATTGGTAAAACATAGCCAATTTTTAATGATCCATGAATATCTATGTATTTTTTTAGTCTGTGTAAAACTTTATTTTTATAGCTAGAATATTCAAACGATTCTTCATCCTTATAAGTGTCAATAATGTGCTTGTTCGCGTTTACCAATAAACTAATAATATATATTGCAAGTATCGTTTTACCAGTTCCCGCTGATCCATTTATTATGCATGTTGTTCCATTCCCGGATTTTTTTGACAATCCGTTTAAAATATCATTAATTGCTTTATAACATACTTCTTCTTGTTCTATTGTTATAGAGGTATAGGGAGAATATGTGAACAAATCACTATTTACAATGGTCGAAAAAGTACTGTTTGCCAAATTAAGATCTCTTAAAAGATCCCAAATGCCTTTATTATTTTTGTCCCCTTCAATTTTATTTAAATATTTTTCCCTTTGATAATAGTTGTGTCTAGACGATTGTCCCGCATTGCCATTTAACAATGTAAATTTTTGATCCGCACTGCACATTCTAATTAGAGATTGTTCAATATCCAAAACTGCAGATTTATTAAATTCATCATCAAAAATAACATGAATTTTTTTCAATCCTCGCTTATGTTTATTTTCAATATGTTGTCCAAATCTATTATAAAAATTACTGGTCTCTCCAATATAAAGATTATTTTTATTATTAATGAGATAGACTACCGGCCAATCTTTACCTTTTGACTCAGTTAAAACTTTATTTCTTCCCTCTTGAGAAAAATCGTAACTTTTTATTTCCATACTCAATCCTTAATTAAATTATATCATATATTGAAAAATTTTGTATTGATTTTTTTATGTTTTTACAACATTCTACTTTTAAAATCAATGTCCATAAAAATTTCCACCCAATACCCCGAATTTCCCATAATAAATTTGACTTATACCTTAAAAGGTGCTATTATATTTTGGGAGTATAAATGAAAAAGAACACAAAGAAAATTGTTGGCAAATCAAATATGAACACGGTTAACCAGCTAAATAATGGACATGGCACTTTAAACTTGCAAGACATTGTCAATTACACACAAAATTCAACATTCATTTTGCCATCATTGCAACGAGACGCGGTGTGGAAAATGGACGGCATTGCAAAGCTGTTTGATAGCATTTACAAGGAATATCCGATTGGAACGATACTTTTGCTAAATGTGGGAAAGGGCGACAATTATATAAATTTCTACACCTTAAACACCAACGAAAATGGCGAATTTTTTTCCAATGAAAGATACTATCTACAAACAAATACAACTAATTACTGCATTCTAGATGGTCAGCAACGCATAACTGCAATTTATAAAGGACTATTTAAACCTTTTAACACCCCTACAAAAAATAAAAGTTGGCAAAACAATTATTTATATTTTAATTGTCTATCAACAGGAGACGATATTGCTTTTAAATATTTTAAAGATGATGAAAGCACAATTTTACCCAATTGCTTATACATAAAACTGAAAGATATTTGGTACTGTAAAGATGGGGAAAATGTTGATGATGAAATAGATTCCCTTATAAGCAAATGGATTAATATTGGCAACAAGATAGATAGTAAAAAACACAAAAAATTATTTAAAATTTATGAAGACACAAAAAATTATATCAACAATAACATAATTTTGATAAAAAACAACTTAACAAAATTAATCACAATTTTAAACACCACGCTTATTAGCTACAATCTAATTAGTTTTAACAATTTAGATGATGAAGAAAAACTTAAACGAATAAGTAACATTTTCATTAGGCTAAACAGTGGCGGGCAAAAGCTTACTCCTGCAGATTTGTTGTATTCTCAAATCGCCGCACTTTCCAAAGAAAAAATTGATAATATCAGAGAACAATTTAAAAGTTTTAATGCTCGCTTGAATAAAGAAGAAGATGCCAGCAATTTCCAAACCATAAACAATTTTATGAGATTATTATGGCTTTTGTTTGGTGATAGTTCTTTTAGGGATTTTAAAGATAACAAAGATCAAAAATTGAAAAATTGTATTAATAATCCAAACATGAAAAAAGCTTTTGATTCACTTTTATGGGCTAGGAATGTTTACAAAAACAAAAAATTCTCTTTTAATGGAAAAATTTCTTACAATATGTTCTTGCCGATTGCCTATTACAAATTTTATTGCAACTTAACTAATAAAGATGATAAAAAATTAGCACAGGCGCAAAGTGAAATTGCCAAATATTATCAAGTTGCTCTTTGTTCAGACTATTTTTCTCAGCATGTTGATAACAGCTTAGTAAATTTAAAAAAGGCAATGACAAAAAATAACAGCAATGGTATTGCACTTTTTGGAGATGAAATTTTTAATTTTGAAAAACTTCAGGACCAGCTTGGCAACAACAAAATAAAGATCACAAAAGAAAAATTA
The DNA here is from genome assembly GCA_947623795.1 of uncultured Clostridia bacterium. GTDB lineage: Bacteria > Bacillota > Clostridia > Christensenellales > UBA1242 > Onthoplasma. The sequence continues at coordinate 3,458 of CANQHS010000051.1, forward strand.
AATGAAATTTTGGATTATGATTATACTGAGAACAAAGAAGATGTTTTAAAGATTTTATATCTTTTGTATAAAGAAACAATAAATATTAATGATATTGTGGAAACAGTAAATGAAGTGAGAGACATAGACCATATGCACCCAAAATTTCTTTCTGATGAACAAAGATACAAAGATAGTGTTACGAACTTTAACCAAGACACATATGAATATTTTAAAACCCATTATAATAAATTGCCAAATTTGCAACCACTTATTAGCAGCCAAAATAGGACACAAAAAAACCAGAAGCCATTAAAAGAATGGCTGAAAACTTATCATGGTCAAGACCTAGCAAATTATGCGATTGAAAACTTTGTTATTGAAAAAGGCAAAATTGATTTTGATTATTTTGATTTAGCAAATTTTAAAACTTTTTATGAAGCAAGAAAAGCCATTATTGAAAAACGATTGAAAAAAATGCTAAACATATAAGATTGTTAAAAAATTAGCCATTGTAGGTGTGGCTAATTTTTTTGCTTATGTCCGCAATTTTTGTGCGCGTGTCGTCTGGCGATATAAGTTCCACCGATTCGCCATACTGCAAGCACCAATAAATTAATGCTTGTTCGTTGGCGCTAATATTTGCGAAATATTCGTTATCTTTTGTGTAAAAGTTTGCGCCTTTACCGAACCACTCAAAAATATATTCCGCCGCATATTCATCGGTAAATTTGATTGTGGCATTAATTGTTTTATTGTGAAACATATAAATATTTTCGTTGGCATATTCAACCATATCTACACCATTTTCGCAATTTTTTAGTTTGGTTATGGGCTTAACAGGTGAATCCAAAATTTTTATGTTGGAAATTAGGTCCAATTTATAATTTGCAATTTCATTGAACCAATCTAAATTACAAACAAGATAATATCTGCCTTGATTGTTGATCATAAAGTATGGGTTAATTTTATATCGCAAATTTTTCTTTCGCACATTTTCTTTAACATAAAAACGATTATAATTAAATTCAACCTGCTTGCCTTGTGCAATGGCTTCGTTTAAAATATCTATTGTGTAAAACAATTGCTTTTGATTTGTTCGTACAATTTGGTCTGCCTTGCATATATAATTAAATTTTTTGCGGTTATATTTGCTCAAAAATTTAGAAAGTTTTTCAGCCAACCGTTTTGAATTGTTGCTATCTATACTTTTGCTCGAAAACACCGCATCGACCAAAAACGAAATTTCACTTTGTTCAAATTCTCTTTCGCCTAAATAGCAACCCGTTTTGGTTTTTACGATATCGTAACCAAAGTCGATAAGGCTATCTAAAGTGTTAGCAATTGCTTTGCGTTCGAGCTCCAAATTATAATCATCATTAAGTATTTTTATAATTTCCGACTGGGTTAAAGGATGCTGTTCATCACTATATTCTTTTAATATTTCCAGCACGCAAATATTTGTCATTTTTTTATTACTTGGCAACATAAGAACCTCAAAAAAATTATATCAAAACTGAAACAATTTTGCAAACAATTATTTATATGTTAAATTTTATCCATAAGCAAGTCTAATGCCTCGTCCACAGTTATCATATTTGCCTTAAGCAATTTAATCACATAATTTAAGGTAAATTTAAATTTTTGCGCTTCGCTAAGCATGAGATATTCCTCATCGTCTTGTTTGATAGTTTTATTATTTTGGACAAATTGAGGCTTTTTAGCATCATTTTTTTGCAAATTTGCGTTATTTTTTATAATTTTAAACGAATTTTTTGATAAATCTTTATTTTTCATGTTAATCACCAAATCCCAATCTAACACTCTTATTAACTTTTGGCAACTCAAAATCTTGTGGCAAAATTGTGTTTATATCCCCGCTATTGAGTTTGCTTTCATTTACGATTCGCGTGGCCTGATTTACCATCGCGTGTTCCAACAAGTTGCGCACATATCTGCCGTTGCCGAAGTTTTTTTCTTGCTTTCCGTAGTGGATAATTTCTTTAAGTTTTTCTTCACAGTTGCTTAAGTTTATATTCATTTTTTGTGCGGTATAGTTTGCGATTTGCACAAGTTCATCTTCAGTGTAATCGTCAAATTGAACTTCGTAAGCGATCCTACTTTTCAAGCCAGAATTTCTGTTTAAAAAGTTATCCATTTCCTTTTTATAGCCAGCAAAAATAACAACGAGATCATCGCGATTATTTTCCATCTCTTGTACGATTGCATTGATAGCCTCATCACCATACAAGCCTTCTCTGCCATCATATAGAGAATATGCTTCATCAATAAACAACACATTGCCCCTTGCCCGCTCAAACAGCTCTTTTACTTTTGGTGCAGTCCCACCGACAAATCTGCTTACAATATCCGCCCTGCCAACCTCGATTAACTTTCCTTTGCTTAATAGGCCCTTTTCTCGCATGATGGTTGCAACAATTCTT
>CANQHS010000052.1 GCA_947623795.1 uncultured Clostridia bacterium
CTGCTTCATACCAAGAGAATAGGTTGATACATTGTCTTTAATTCTGTTTTCCATGCCAACCAATTTTACAATTTGAGGTATGCGTTTTAGGGCTGCGCGATTATAGAAACCGGCATATAGTTTCAAATTCTTTAGGCCAGACATATAAGGATAGAGTTGCGGCATTTCAACAACAGCACCAACATTTGCGATTGCCTTTTTAAAACTTTTTCCCACATTATATCCGCAAATTTTTATTGTGCCGCTCGTTGGGAGTGTAAGCCCGGTTATCATACGAATTGTAGTAGATTTTCCCGCGCCATTTGGGCCAACAAAACCAAAAATTTGTCCAGGATAAATTGAAAAGGTTACATTATTAACAACCTTTTTTGTGCCATATTCTTTTGTCAAGTTTTGAACGCTTAAAACTGGAATCATAATTCTCCTATAATTTATGTTTTTTTGTTATGAATAAATATGTGAATAAAATATCAAAGCAGACAACACTGGAAATGATTATTGGAGCATAAAAATTTGCAAAATCTGTAAACATCCTAATAAATTCGCCCTTTTTTATGGCAATATTTGTTACTACACAAATCAAAATTACTCCAATCATAAAGCAAATGGCAAAAATCGTGCGAAGTTTTTTTTTGCTTTTATATTTATTATTTTGACATTTTTCTTTGAAAATATCTAAATTAAAGGCAAATATAGTAGGGTAAAAAATCAATGTAAAAATTCCCAAGATTAAAAATACATAGTATAGAGCAGAAGTGTGCGTGAAACTAGTTATTATAGCACACAAAACTAATGATAACAATAAATATGTAGACGAGGAGAATATTTTTAATAGCATTGACTTTGTTAATGATTTGGACTGTACATAGCTTGGATTTGTTTTAACATTTTCGTATTCAACAAATCTTATGCTGTCAATGTCAGCTTCAACAGGCTTAGGATTGAGCGGGGTAGCAAGGCTTTGTTGGTTGGTTGTTCTGAACTTGTCTTTATATTCATCGGACAATTCTGTGGATTTTTTCTCGGTGAAAGTTTTGACATTCTCACTTGTTGCGAACTGTTCGTTGCTTTGAATCGCTTCTGTTTTAAGAATATCGGTGTTTTTAAGATTTTGCTCTGTTTCTGTTAAAATGTCGATTGAATTGTTGGCAAAAACTTCTTCGGTCGGCAAAACTGCTTCTTGAAGTGTCAACTGTTCTGGTCTTTGCTGATCGCTATCATTGTTATCGGCCAAAAGGTCCATAATAGAAACATATTGTTCTTTCTCTTCGTGAGATTCTTCCTTTAGATTTTCAATTGTTTTCCCTTTTTCTTCTTGAAAGAATTGTTCAGTTTGTCCTGAAATGATGTCGGAGATTGAGCTTTGAACTTGATTTGAAATGTCTGATGATTGAATTTGCGTTGTTTCTACAACATTATTTGTCGAAGTGATTTCATTTGATGAATCGATTATATCATTCTGGATTGCAGTTTCCAAAAGAGTAGAGTAATTTGGAAGAGTGGATATTTGAGCTCTGCCATTGTCGGAAAGCCTATAATAATGGCGTTTGCCACCAATGTCACTATCTTGCCAATAAGAACTAATGAACTTGGATTTTTCCAACTTCTTTAAAATGGTGTATAAAGTAGGTTGTTTGATAATAATTTTACTGTTGGATTTTGTTTCGATGGCTTTAACCAGCTCAAATCCATACTTGTCGCTTTCATTTAGCTCTAACAAAATTAACGGTATTAAATCTGTTGTTCTCATAATACTCCATTAAATACAACTTAATTATATAATAATATAATTATTTAATCAACAAAATTAAATAAAAAAATAAAGATTTATACAATCTTTACCTTTATTTTACTCTGAATCTACTAGAATTTATTTCTAATTAAGCCAACTACTTTCCCTAAGATTTCTAGATGATTAGTGTAAATTGGCTGCATGAAACTATTTTCTGGTTGAAGCCTAAAAAAGCCATTTTCTTTATAATAACGTTTTACTGTGGCTTCGTTGTCGATTAAGCATGCAACAATTTCCCCGTTGTTTGCCACTGATTGCTTAGAGATGACAACATAATCGCCATTATAAATGCCCACATTAATCATACTGTCTCCCTTTACCTTAAGCATAAACATATCGTGACCGGAAAATAAGTTTTCACTGACGACAAAATTATCCATCAAATTTTGTTCGGCGAGGATAGGGGAGCCTGCGGCAATTTCGCCAACAAGCGGCAAGTTTAGGCTGGAACCGGTGCTGTCCGTTAGCTCAATTGCACGATTTTTGTTATTGCTGCGGGTTATTTTGCCCATTTTTTCTAATTTTTTTAAATGATAAACAACACTAGAAGTTGAATCCAAATTGAGATTGTCGCAAATTTCGCGAATTGTTGGCGGATATTTGTTTGATTCTATGTATTGTGTTATAAAATCATATGTTTCATCAGTTTTGCTCATAATTTCTCCTACTTTTAAATCAATTTTAACAAACAAATTACAATTTGTCAAACATTTGTTCGATATTTTTCGAAAATTTTTTCGAATAAACTAAAAAGGAAAATAAGCTTTGCTTATGATTTTGCAAGAGAAGTGTGTTTAGTCGCAAACAGAAAAAATTTGTTCGGATTTTTATAAGATTGTTTTTGGCAGCCATACTGATTAAATGCATATAAACCTAATTTTTAAATAAAATACAATATATAGTGTATTATATATGTATATTACATAATATCTATTTTAATTTTACTTTGCCGGCAACTTCTCGTCTTATATCATCGCTTATTGCGGCGTAGTGTTTTTTCGTTGTGTTGACATCTTTATGACCTAATACTTCTGCAACAATATATATATCTTTTGTTTCATTATATAGGTTTGTGCCATATGTGGAACGTAATTTGTGTGGTGTAATATTTTTAAGTGGGGTGGCAAGTTTTGTATATTTTTTAACCAAATATTCCATTGTTCGGACCATCATGCGCTTGTTTTGGCTAGATAAAAACATGGCTCGTTCTTCCTTTGGAACATTTAGTGTATCTCTATATTTAAGGTAGTCTCTTAAAATTTGGGACGTTTCTTCACCAAAATAAAGGATAACTTGGTTGCCGCCTTTGCGAGTTACTCGGAACGAATTAAGAGTAAAGTTGAAGTCATCAACATTAAGGCCGACACACTCGCTAACACGAATTCCGGTTGTTAAAAACAGCGAAATTATGGCATTATCTCGAATTTTGAATTTTTCATTATATTTTTGTTGATGATTTGAAAAGCCATTTTGAGTTTCACAAAAATACATTAATTCTTTAGTTTCTTGTGGCTCTAGGCGAATAATTGGTTTTTCATGTTGTTTTGGGGAAGCAACTTTGGCGGCAACATTTGCTTTTATCATATCTTTGTTGAAAAAGTATTTGAAAAATGCTCGCAGGCTAGATAATTTTCTCAATTTCCCTCGTTCGTTATTCGTGATAACAACGCCATTTTCTTTGTCATAATAGGAAAGATAGGCCAAATATCTTTCAATTGTTTGGGCGGTTATTAAATCCAAATCCGCCACAGTTATTTGATTAAAAGGCTTATTTAAGAACTCACTTTCATACGTTGTAAGATATGTAAAAAAGGTTTTTAAATCCACAGCGTAGTTAATTCTTGTTAGCGGAGTGGTTGTATCTTGTATGCCGATAAAGAAAATACTACAAAATGTGGGAAGATCTTTTAACATTTCGTTTAATTTTCTCATATTGTTGCGATTTCTATCTAAATAATAATTATTTGACATATATATTCCTTATATATATTTACTTATATATATTATTATATATAATACAATATCTTTGCGTAAAAAACAAATAAAATTGGAGACATTTAAAAATTTTTAATAAAATCGCTTGACAAATCTCTTAGGGGGGGGGGTAAAATAAAAATGAGGTAAAGTATGAAAATTGTAGATATTGATTGCAATATATTATTGCGTAGAGCAAAAAAGAAATCGGATGTGGTTAAAGACAATTCTTTTGTAAGAATTTTAAAACCTAGGTCTGGCGCTAAAAGTGCGGGCTACATAGTTCAATTATTAAGGTGCAATAAAGAATTTTATTGTGATAATATAACCGAATATGCTGGATATATTTTCGCTTCGACATTAGATGATAAAAAAATTAGCATGATAGATCCGAATCAATCAGAATTTGAGGTTAGAGAATTGGATAGATTAGATGTTGGACCTATGTTTGCCATTGCAGTTTTATCTAATGATCCTTATCATAATTCCATAATAAGAAAAGACGGAACAATAGTAAATGTTGATAAATCTGCGGGATTTTATGGAGATTTTAACAACCCAGAATCGGTACGTTTTAAAGATCAGAAAGGTAATTTGTCCACTGACTTTTTTGTGGATATATATGGTAGAGTTCTGGCTGGTGCAACAGTCCAAAATCGACATATTCACCTTTTTGGAAAATTAAACACGCCCGGCATGATGGCCTATGATGTTGCGGGAAGAGAGTTTGACCCTAGCGACAAAGAAAAACTTATAGAAGCAAGAACGTTGGATTTATTCAGCATGGGCAGATTGAAATTAGACGATATACTTGCGGCAGACAAAAATTCTTTGAAAGACCCAAGTTTTGCTAAAGCCGTTGAGCGCATATTGCTAAATAAATTTGAAGAAATGAAGAAAAAAGCCAAAGATAACAATGATGTTGTGCGTATTGAAGACTCATATTATGCGGCCCTTAAAAATTTAAAGAAAGTTCTAGCCGAACTTGACCAACAAACTGTTGATTTTTAAATTATTGATTAGAGGATTTCAAAAAATTGCGTAAATTTATTTACAAATTGCGCATTTTTTTATATAATATTGTTTGGAGAAAATTTATGATTGATATCAATTTAGTTAGAACAAACCCTGAAAAAGTTAAAGAGAATATAAGGAAAAAGTTTCAAGACCATAAGTTACCACTTGTAGATGAAGTGCTTGAATTAGACAAAAAAGTAAGAGCATTAAAGCAAGAAGGGGATGACTTGCGCGCAAAACGCAATAGTTTATCTAGTGAAATTGGCGGTTTGATGAAGTCGGGCAAAAAGGCTGAAGCAGATGCTATTAAAGCACAAGTTGTCAAAAATAACGAGCGAATTGCAGCCATTGAAAAGGAAACTGCCGAGATTGATGCTAAAATTAAACAAGACATGATGAGCATTCCAAACATTATTGCGGATGATGTCCCAATTGGCGAGGACGACAGCAAAAATGTTCAGGCACAAACTTTTTTGGAAGCAAAAGTTCCAGATTTCGAGATTCCTTACCATACTGAAATATTAGAAAAATTAAATGGTATAGACATTGATAGCGCCAGACGGACTTCCGGCCAAGGTTTTTATTATCTAACTGGAGATGTGGCAAGATTGCACAGCGCCATTTTGTCTTATGCTCGCGATTTTATGATAAACAAAGGCTTTACCTATGTAATTCCGCCATTTATGATTCATGGCTCGGTTGTGCAAGGAGTTATGAGTTTTGAAGAGATGGGCAACATGATGTATAAAATTGAGGGCGAGGACTTATATTTGATTGGCACAAGCGAACATTCCATGATTGGAAGATTTATGGATACCATTATTCCAGAAGAAAAGTTGCCAATAACTCTTACCTCATACAGCCCATGTTTCAGAAAAGAAAAGG
>CANQHS010000053.1 GCA_947623795.1 uncultured Clostridia bacterium
CCAATGCACACACCACCACCAATGCATCCGCCGCGCCCACATTTTCGCGGTTTTGGGTGGTATTCCCGCCCACGCGTGGTGGTCGTTCATAATAGGAGATTCTTAGCAGAGCCTACAGTAAAGGGAAGCATATTGAGTTTTGTGTTCACATTTATTGCAGTCCTTGGCCTTTTTGCATTGATAATAAGCTCCGCGTTTTTTGCGATGAACAACAACACTGCAAACTACATCGCGCAAGATTATGTCTATTACCACAACATGATTTTTGAAGCAAAGAGCAATCCAAAATTAGTTAAAACGGCAACGATAACCTCGCATGGCTACAATGCAGAATCAAACAAATATTATTATAATTATGAAATTGATTTGTCCATGGGCTTTGGCACTCTGAGCGGCTACACCTACGCTGTCTACACAGCCGAACAAATCCATAATTACACTGTAGGCTCGCAAATTCAAGTGGCGGTGAACACTGAAGAAGTCACAATTTTAACTGACAGCATCCCAATGGATTTTGAAAATGTATCTGTTGCCCAAGATGGCGAATATATTAAAGCCACAAACGCAAAAAATGTATGCCAAGGCTTTATGATTGGGGGCGGAGTTGTCATCGTGCTTGGAATTATTGCAATCATATTTGTGAATATCAAGGTGCGAAAACTTACCCCAGCCGACCAACCAGCCGACCAGCCGGCCGAACAAACCCCACAACAAACGCAATCAACCCCATCAACTGGGCAAGACGCAAACTATAATAGCGAAGTAACCTATTGCCCATATTGTGGCGAGCGCATAACCAAAGGTACAAAAAAATGCCCAAAATGCAAAGCCGATTTATAAAAGGTAATTTAATATAAAAAACGCTGAGATTTTCAGCGTTTTTTGTTTTTGAAAAGTTTTACTAAGTGAGGCAGACTGAAGAGAAACGAGTGAGGCAAGGCTCGAAATTTGCCACATGCAGGAGTTTAGTTGCCTAAATGACTAAATGTGGCGAGTTTCAGAAACGTAGCATCACGAAGTTTATATTCAGTCTGTCAATACTGCTTTAATTCGGCGAACGCCTGCCGAGACTGCTTCCTGTTTTGCAATTTTAAAGTGGCTCAATTCGCCTGTGTTTTTAACGTGCGGGCCGCCACAAATTTGGAAGTCCACATCGCCAATTTTATAAATGGACACAATCTCGTTTTCTTCCGCCTTATGGACGCCATATGCGCCTTTTTTCTTGGCTTCACAAAATGGCAATTCAACGCGTTCAACATCAATTTTGCGTGCGATTGCCGAGTTCACAAAATCCTCTAATTCTTTAACTTCGTCATCTGTAAGTTTGCGGTCGAAATTGAAATCGAAACGCAAGCGTTCGCTTGTTATGTTGCTTCCCTTTTGCTCAACGCTCGTGCCAAACATATGCCTTAGCCCAGCGAGCAACAAATGGCAAGCGGTGTGAAGCCGAGTGGTTAAAACACCGTCATCGGCAAGCCCGCCCTTAAACACTCCCGCGTTGGTGGTGCGAGCAAGTTCTTGGTGCGCCTTAAATGCTTCATTAAAGCCTTCCACATCAACCGCATAGCCGCGCTCGTTTGCCATTTCGCAAGTGAGCTCGATTGGGAAGCCGAAAGTGTCATAAAGCCGGAAAGCGGATTTCCCGTTAATGACTTTTTCTTCGACAAAATTTGGATTTGCACGCATGAACGCATTTTTTCGTTCAATGCCCGAGATGACCTTTTCAAACTCCTTGTTGCCTAGTTCGAGCGTCTTATTAAATTTGTCGATTTCCGCTTTGATGCTAGTCAAAATATATTCTTCCTTTTCTTTTAAAAGCGGATAGGCCTCGTCATAAACTTTTTCGATGTAAATTTTTGAAATATTAAGCAACTCGTCAGTGGAAAGATTAATCTTTTTTGCGTGCCTAATAGCGCGGCGCATGATTCGCCTTAAAATATATCCCGCGCCCACATTGGAAGGCAAAATTCCGTTAACATCGCCAATAAGCATAACGCTTGTGCGGATATGGTCGGCAATAATGCGCATCGAACGTGTCACTTCTTCATTTTCGCCATATTTCACATTCAAAACATTTTCCATATGTGCAATCACGCCCGCAAAAAGGTCGGTTTTATATCCGTCCGTCACGCCATTTAAGAACATGAGCATGCGTTCAAAGCCAAAGCCGGTGTCCACATTTTTGTTCTCAAGCGGAACATATTTGTTGCCCGCAAGTTTTTTATATTGCATATAAACATCGTTGCCAATTTCGACAAATCTCCCGCACTTGCAATTGATGTCGCAAACGCCCGGGTGAGTTGGCTTATCCCACCTTGGGTAGAACCACTCATTGTCCGGCCCGCATGGAGTGTTAACCGTGCCTTCAAGCTCCCACCAGTTGTCTTTTAGATAGAAAATATTTTCCTTTTTTATGCCCAAATTTTCGAGCAATTTGGCAGTTTCTTCATCGCGTGGTGCGCTCTCGTTGCCAGCAAAAACAGTTGAGCAGATTTTGTCTTTATCTAGCCCAAAAACTTTTGTTAGAAGTTCAAAAGTCCAAGCGGTTTTTTCCTTTTTGAAATAGTCGCCCAAACTCCAATTGCCCATCATTTCAAAAAATGTGAAATGCGTTGGGTCTCCCACTTCGTCTATGTCCACCGTGCGCATGCAGCCTTGCACATTGCATAGCCTTTTGCCATCCTTGTGCGGCTTACCAAGCAGATATGGCATGAGCGGTTGCATTCCCGCAACATTAAACATAACGCCCGTTTCGCCATCGCCAATAAGCGACACTGCGCCAATATTTTTGTGCCCGCGCTCCTCATAAAATTTAAGCCATTTGTTTCTCAATTCTTTACTTGTTATCATAATTGTCCTTTTATTTTGTCTTATATTTTTTGTCTTATTTTAACCCTCTATTTTATTTTGTCAATATTGTTAAATATAAAATTTTTAGTTGTTTATTTATATGTATAATGTTTTAGTTTTAAAATTTTTTTGTCGAAATTTTAAAATCCAAAATTTTTATTTAAAATTGATTTTAGCCTTTCAATAATTTCATTGTGAATTTCATCAATCGATTTAATCTCATGATTTTTCGTGCAATCAATAGTTTCCCAGTTGAACTTTTTTGCAACATATTCCGCCCGGTCGTGCGCAAGTTTAATATGGGAAAAATTTTGTTCCAGAATGTCCTTTGTTTGCTGATTTTTTAACCTGTCCCTTCCCTTTGCTAGCTCAAAACTTATCTCGGCAGGAACATCCAAAAATAATGTCAAATCGGGTTTTGGGAGAGAAAGAAGCCCAAATTCAAACTCGCTCACCCAATCTAAAAATCTGTCGAGTTCAATTTTAGTTTTAAAGCGGGTGGATTGATGAATCATGTTGCTATAAGTGTAGCGGTCCATAAGCACGAAATCGAAATCCGTTAGCTTTTCCTTTTTGATTGTCGCGAGCCTATCCGCCGCGAACAGCACGCTTGCTTGATAGCCAGAGATATCCTCATTTTCGCCCAGCTCGCCCGCAAGATACATTTTAACCGGCCCGCTGCTTAAACTATCGTAGTTTGGGAAACTTAGAATCTTGCACCTATATCCAGTTTCAACAAGATAGTCAAACAAAAGTTTTGTTTGCGTGGCTTTGCCCGAGCCGTCCGTTCCCTCGATGTCGATGATGTACATATCCATCTCCTCTAGCTTTTAGTTTAGCAAAAAGCCATAAAAATAGCAAATAAAAAAGCGGGAAAACGGCCATTTAAACAAAAGTTTAATGAAAATGTATTGACAATCAACTTCAATCATTATAAAATAATAGCATGAAGAAATTTGGAAAGTATTTGCTCATCACTTTGCTGCTCCTATTAGGGCTATGCTGCATAGGTGTGTTATATCTGTTCTTTGTGCCGGGGTCGTCGCTCTTTGGCATAACATTTATCAGCATGGACGAAACTTATGGCTCAATCGTGTATAGCGAAGCGCAATATTCGTCCGTCCACACGGTTAAGGTCAATAGCCGCGACTTTGATGTGCAACTTGCGCCAACTGAAAACATAAGCAAAATTTCACTCCAAGTTTACGCCAACTCTTTTGGCTTTGTGATGCAGAAAAATAGTGCCGTTCAAATAACGAGCAGAATTGAAAATGGAACGCTCACTTTTAATGTGACCGAGCCGCACGGCTTTGCGCTAAGAAATAGGTCGAAAGTGACACTCATCATCCCAACCGAACTCAACAAACATCTCAGCCTCAACAACCGCAATGCAGCAACCACAATTTCGGGCAAGGACCTTAAAATTAATGATTTATATTATTCCACAACATCGGGCAAATTGAATATTAATAATGTCAGCATCTCGGGCAGCCTAAATCTCGACCTCAATTCGGCAGTTGCAAAATTGGGCGCGGGCGTAAGCCTAAACAATGCAAATGTAAATTTAACAATGCACAACGGCAAATTTGACGGCGCGAACTACGATTTTGGAACAATCAACATCAAGTCGAACGACTATGGCTCTGTGCTCGCAAAATCCTGCCAGAAATTGACTTCGGACAATGCCGAATCTGGCGGAAGAGTTGAAATCGGAACGCTTGGCGACATCAACTTGATTGGTGGCGACACTAATGTGTATGTAAACGAACTCACAAAATGTACCCGCCTCGACCTTAAAAAATCTGGCAAGGTGGAAATTAAAAATGTGGTTGGCGCAAGCAACATAACAACCGCAAACGGCAGCATAAAAATTAACAAAGCAAACGATTCGCTAATCTTGAAATCCACAAACGGCAACATCAATGTCTTGGCCGCCTATTCGTCCGTCACTGCCGACTCTTCTTATGGCGACATAAGCATAACCTACGCACATGATGACGATTCCAAAACGGACCTAAGAAGCCTTAACTCAGAAATCGGCAATGGGAAACTTGTTGTTTATGGTGTAGAGCATGTAAATATCGAAATGACGGGCAGAGCACGAGCAGAAATTTATATGGACAATGTGAAGGGCGCAAACAACATAAAAGTTGGCAGCGGCTCTGTGTATGTCGAAGTTAAGGAAATCGACAAGGCAACAAATCCAAATGGCAACGCAAAATACACGCTAACAACTTGGTCAACGGGCGGTTCGGTTGACGTGAATATCGACAACGCGGTGTACACCTCTAACAACACAACTCCAAACACAATCAATCCGCAAAATCCGTCTGAAGAAAACAATTCGCTCACCGTTTATAGCGAATCCGCCGGCTCAATAAAACTCCGCAACACCTACTCTAAATACTATTAAAATGTCATTCTGAGCGGAGCGTAGCGCAGTCGAAGAATCCCCTAATCAAGACGCGTCATATCATACAAAAATAAGGCTCCCCCGCCTTATTTTTTTGTCACCCTGAGCGCCTTGTGTCATACCGACCAAGTGAGCAAAGCGAACGCGTGGAGTGTATCTCTTCAATGTCATGTTGAGCG
>CANQHS010000054.1 GCA_947623795.1 uncultured Clostridia bacterium
TTGCACTCCATCAAAGCAACCTCATAGCACATACCGTATCCTTCTTAATGCTGCTGCCTTCCGGCCCTGACATGATTCGTAGGGCAATATTGTATAAGACCTTAATTTCATCATACACTTAGCCTACTCAACACAATCTTCTTGCCCCGCTGTACACATTCAGCCCCACTGTAGCGGATTGTGGGCAACAGGGCACCGCTGGCTCCCCGCCTAGTACAACTTAAAATTATTATACTCTAAAATAATGAAATATTCAAGTCTTTTTTCAAAAAATTTCAAATTTAACATAATTTAACATTTTTTTAAAATTGGGTATTGACAAATTGCCAAAATGGAGTTAAAATGACAATGAGGAGAGCAATATGGACTTTGAAAAAGAATTTGTTTCGTTAGACGAAAAGATTGACTATAAAGCAATATATAAAAATATCATTCATGCCGTGAGTGAAAACATCAATTCTGTGCTAGATGAAAATGTGCTTGAAAAAATCAAAGAACTATTAGATTGGAACGAACCCATTAATGATGATTTGACCAGTTATATAGAAGAAGATGAAAACGGTCCAATCTGTATTGTGGACAGTTCTTACACTATGCCTAAAAATGTTCATCAAATAATCAATATCGCCTGTTATGAAATGGTTGTAGGCCATGTTAAAGAGTTGGTTGCCCAATATTCAGAGGGAAAGAACGATGCATATGAGAAATATTGTCTAATAGAGTGTTTTTATGCTGGCCTTAGGAAGGCGCGCACTTCAAGTGGCAACAATACCGCACATGGAGAGAGATTTAAGTATAAATCAAAACAAGATTACATCAAATTTTGTGCAAAGGTTGGCGTTTTAAATGCCGTGCTGCTTCATTATAGCCACAAAAGTGTATACAAAGATATTTTAGAAAACAAGATGCTTGTTAAAGAGGATGGTGTATAATCCTCTTTTTTATTTTTCATAAGTTTTCATTTTTATTTGTAAAGTTAAATTTTTTTTGCTATAATTAGTTTAGGAGTTTTTATGAAAAAATCTAATGCCGACCGTTTTATAACAGCATATAATCAAATTGATTATAGCCTTAGAACAATTTATGATTTCAAAAGAAGCATGTCTTTCAGTGATGTCGTTAGGCGAAGTGTCGTTCTTAACGCCGTTGTTAGAAAATATGAAGAAGATCTTATTGATTTTGGAAGGTTGAGAAACGCCATTATCCATCAAGGCAACAATAAATACACAATTGCCGAGCCTCACGATGACATTGTGGACAAAATTGAAAAATTGGCGCAAATCATCAGCGAGCCGCCAAAGGCAATTGACAGAATTGGCAATAAAGACGTAATAACAATAAATTTCGATATGAAGATATATGAAGCGATGGAGATTATTTCCCGCACGGGCTTTGCAAATTTGCCAACATATGAGGGCGAAAAGTTGGTGGGTATTTTAAATGCGAGGAAGTTGATGTCCGTTCTAGGCCAAAAAGTCGCAGAAAAGGTCAATTTGCAAGAATATATCGAAAAGACAAGCGTGGGTGAAATAATAGAGAATATGGGCGAAGACTATTATTTCATGCTTGCCGACACAGATTTGACAGTTGAAAGTGCAATGAATTATTTTGAAAATAATAGAAAATTATTAATCATTTTGATAACAAAAAACGGAAAGGACACGGGTAAACCAATAAGCATAATTTCTTCTGCCGACATAATTGACATGAAAAAGATTTTGGATGTGTATTAATGAAAGTTGCAACGGGTTGGAAAGATTATAAGATTCTTAAAACCGCCAATGGCGAAAAACTCGAGCAGATTGGCGGGTTCACTTTTTTGCGCCCCGACCCACAAATTATTTGGAACACGGATAGAAAAATAACCGATAAGGTAGACGCAAAATATGAGCGAACAGAAAACAAATCTGGCAGTTGGACTTTTAGCAAAACTTTCAAAAATCAATTTGTCATTTCAAGAAAAAACATCAAATTCCACATTGAACCGATGAGTTTTAAACATATTTGTTTGTTCCCCGAGCAAGCTGTGAATTGGGATGTTTTTGAAAAATTAATAAAAGCCGAAAATAGAGAAGTTAAAGTGCTAAATTTGTTTGCCTATACGGGTGCGGCTAGCGTAGTTTGTGCGCTTTCTGGCGCAAAAGTGACACATGTTGACGCGGCAAAAAGCATGATTGATATTGCCAAAATTAATGCCGAACTAAATGGCGTTGACAGCATTCGATTCATTTTGGACGATTGCATAAAATTCGTTGAGCGCGAGATACGACGCGGGAATAAATATGACGCTATAATTATGGACCCACCATCTTTTGGGCGCGGACCAAAGGGCGAAACTTGGAAAATTGAAGAAAATATATATAATTTTGTCAAATTGTGCGGCAAAGTGCTTTCCGATAACCCGCTTTTTGTGCTAATTAATAGCTATACAACCGGGCTTCAACCAACCGTTATGGCAAATATATTAAATTCAACCATAAAAGGCGGTGAAGTTGACGCTTACGAGGTCGGTTTGCCAACGGAAGAAAAGGGGATTGTGCTTCCATGCGGCTGCTCGGCAATAAAAACATTTAAAGGATAATTATGAACGATTTACAAATTTTATATGAAGATAATCATATCATTGTGGTAATAAAGCCATATAACTTGTCCGTTCAAGAGGACGAAAGCAAAGATGAGGATATGCTAACAAAAATAAAGGCTTTCATAAAACAGCGCGACAACAAACCAGGCAATGTTTTTTTAGGCTTAGTTCATAGGCTAGATAGACCGACGGGCGGGGTTATGGTCTTTGCTAAAACGAGCAAGGCGGCAAATCGTTTGACAAAGCAACTAAAAGAAAAGACCATGCATAAAAACTATCTTTTGGTCGTTAACGGTAAACCGCAACTAAGTTATAATAAACTCACAACATATTTAAAAAAGGACGAAAAAACTAACACTGTGAGTATTGTTCCACAATTTGAATCGGGCAGCAAAGAAGCCGTTTTAGAATATTCTGTTAAAGCCACAAAAAACAATTTGTCGCTCATTGAAGTCAATCTCATAACAGGGCGAAGCCACCAAATCCGCGTGCAGATGTCTGGGCAGCTTAACACACCAATCTATGCAGATTTTAAATATGGCGACAAGCAGCACAAAGGCAACCTCGCTCTTTGGGCATATAAGCTAACATTTAATCATCCTATAACAAAAAAAGTTATGGTGTTTAAAACTGAGCCAGATTATACAAATTCAATATTTGAAAAATTTAAAGATGAAATAAACAAAATTTTATCTTAATTTTTTAAATTTTGCCTAAAAATTTAGAAAAAACATGATTTTTTATTAATTTTTTTAAAAATTAAAAAATTTTTTTAAAACTTTTTTGTTTTTCTTTAGTAAAACACCTTAAAAATAGACGGATTTTATAATAAAAAAATTTATAAAAAATTTTTAAAAAAGGTATTGACTATATTGAAAAATAGTGCTAAAAGATAGTTGGAATCAAAATGATAAAGGAGAAACTATGGAGAAATTAGCAGTTTTCCAAATGGGTATAAATGAAATTAAACTAACCATTTTTAAATTCACACAAAATGGCTATTTTACAATTGATGAACAAATAAGCGAGCCACTTAAAATAATTCAAGATATGGAACGCGATGGGTATATTAAACCAAGCCGCATTCAAGACACAATTGCAATATTAAAAAATTTCAGAAAGATTGTGGACGGGCAAAAAATTGAAAACTTCATCTGTTTTGCCGACCCTATCATTGCAACAGCGAGAAACCAAATCGCGTTTTTAGATGAAGTTTATAAAACTGTTTCACTCTATTTCCGAGTGCTTTCAAAAGATGAACAAATCAGCGCGTTACATAGTGCGGTTATGTATTCATTTGCTATGACGCGTGGCGTTATTATAAAGGTTGGGGACTATTCCACCGAAATTATAAAATTCAATCGACGTGTTATCAACAACAGTGTTTCGCTTCCGCTTGGCATGGTCACATTGCTAGACAAAGTTAGCGATAAAGATTTTTCAAAGCGCATGGACAAAGTTGTTGAATTGATAACAAAAGAGCTCAAAAAATTGCCTTGGCTCTACAATCTCGATTCGGATAGTGAATTTATTGGCATTGGCGAAGTATTTGAAGCACTTGGCAGATTGAGCAGGAAATCCAGCCGCTATCCGCTCGATGTTGCACATAACTATGAGATAACGGAAGAGAGTTTCAAAAATGTATATAACCTTGTTCGCGGCCTTGACCTAGACAAGGCAAAGAAACTTAAAGGCATTTCGGAAAAGCGCGCCGACCTTATTGCAATTGGCATGGCGGTCGTCAAAGCAATGTATAACGAATTCATTTCGAATTGCGTTTGCGTTTCAACGAATGATGAAATGTATGGGATTGTTGCAAAAAATTTGTTAGGCCAGACGGGCGAAAAGCCACTTTTGGACATTTTGGGCTATTCATTGAGTTCAATTAACGAATTTTATCCAACAAATATAAATGTGGACAACAACTATTCAATTGCGGTGATTTTGTATAAACAACTAAAAGTTTTGCATAAACTAACTCGCCCTTATGTCAAAGTGCTTAGAATTGCGGCAAGTATGTGTATGGCAGGGAAACGCATAAGTTATGAAAACTACACCAAAAACAACTTCCCAGTAATTTTAAATTGCGGCATATATGGTGCTTCGCATAAGGATATCGTTTTGGCAGCATTCGTTGCAAGCAGCCAAAATATAGACGATTTCAGCCTTAACGAGTGGGTTAGATTCAAAGATCTTGTTAGCGAAGAGGACCTTGATGCAGTGAAAAAACTTGCGGTTATAATCAAAATGGCAACCATGCTCAACATAACAAATGCCAACAGCGTTAAAGACATATCTTGCGACATTTTAGGCGACACGGTTATCTTAAAAACAGAATTGGAGCGCGATGCGACTCTTGAAATCAGCCAGGCTATGTCCGTTGCGGGCGATTTCAGAAAAGTTTATGGCAAAAATTTGCAAATCTTATAAAAAGGGGTAAAAATGTTTAGTATCGATTTAGGGTTAAAGTTTGGCAGCAATGAAATTATAATCTATAGAAAAGGCTTTGGCATAATCGCAAAAGAGCCAGCTTATTTGGCTGTGCAAGAAAACGATGGCAAAATCAAAGTTAAAGCCACAGGCAAAGAGGCGGAAAAGTTGTTTTTGTCCAAATCCAGCAATGTCACTATCTACGAGCCTATCAAAAACAGCGAAATTGTAAATGAAAAAATGGCAGTTATTTTGATGAGCGAAATTTTAAAGCGAGTTATTAGCGATAGATTCTTGCTAACTCGCCTTTCCGCTCTTGTTGCCGTCCCTTGTGCATTAAATCGCAA
>CANQHS010000055.1 GCA_947623795.1 uncultured Clostridia bacterium
ACGCAAGTGAAGGCATAACCGAGCAAGATGTTAAAATTGCGGGCTTAATCCACGAGCAATACAAGCCTAGCGTGATTGTTGTTAACAAATGGGATTTAGTTGAAAATAGCGAAGAAAAACGCAAGGCGTTCGAGCATCAATTTGAAGTTGACCTCGCGTTTATGAAATATTATGTAACGCTTTACACAAGCGCAATAAATGGCAAAAACATCGCAAAAATCATGGAGTTGGTGGATAAAGTTTACTCAAATGCAAAACGCGAAATTCCAATGGCACTATTCAACAATGTGCTTACAAATGCAATAAGCGTAAACGAGCCGCCGGCAAAGAACGGAAGGAAAATAAAAATTATTTTTGGCAAACAAATTGCCACCTGCCCGCCAACATTTAATATCTATTGCAACAACGCGGAACTAATTGAAAATTCATATATGCGATATATTGAAAATAATCTTCGCCGCGCTTTTGATTTCAAAGGCACTCCAATTAAGATTCAGTTTAAAAATAAGGGTGAATAGAATATAGAGGTGTGCTTTGAAACCTCTTTAGAGATTTCATCAACTCCAATTAAGATTCAGTTTAAGAATAAGGGCGAAAATTAAAGAAAAATCACTTTTGTGTGATTTTTTTATTTTAGCAAAATAAATCATTTGCGTTTATAAATTAAATTTGATAATATAAAAGACGATATGATTTATCTTTACTACATTTTGCTTGCAATAGTAAGTTATTTTATCGGCAATATAAACTTTGCTCGCGTTATTTCAGCAATTTTGAAGGGTGATATCACAAAATCGGGCAGCGGCAATCCCGGCACGCTAAACACTTGGCGCACTTTCGGCTTTTGGCCCGGCATTTTCACCTTTGTTTTTGATATGATAAAGGGCGTTATCCCTTGTCTTGTCGCATACTTAACTTTTGGCTACATTGGCTGCAATCCTGAAATTGCATTGTATGTTGCCGGCTTTTCAGTCGTGCTGGGGCATATTTTCCCTGTCATATTTGGCTTTAAGGGCGGCAAAGGCATCGCAACCGCAGTGGGCGTTTTCTTGGTCGCAAATTGGTGGGTGACCCTAATTGCATTTGCTGTTATGGTTGTTGGAATGCTGTTCATTAAATATGCTTCAATTTTAACGCTCAGTTTCGTACTTGCAATGAGCATTGTTGAAACTTGTTTAAATAATCCAACTTTGTGGGTGAATTATATTTTCATCGCTAGCATTTTGTGCTTGGTGTTCTTTGCACACCGCTCAAACATCAAAAAACTTTTAACCGGCAAGGAAAACAAAACCGAACTTTTGCAAATGATAAAAGGCCTCTTTAAAAAGAAAGAAAAAAACGAAAAGTAATATGTTTTTAACGATCAAAGAAGGGAGAGCAATAGGGTCCCCACAAGAACTAGTTTCGCAGTGGGGTTTAGCAAATTGCCTCCTAAAAAAGAAGTTTGCAATTTTATATTGCAAACGATAAAAGAAGGAGTACGATTTGCTAGATACCCATTGTCATCTTAATGACGAGCAGTTTGATAAAGATGTTGACAGAGTTGTCAACAATTTTTTACACGCTGGGGTAGATAAGGCAATTTGTGTTGCTTGGGATATTCCGTCAAATGAGAAAGCACGCGAAATTGCGAGAAAATATGATTGCGTTTACTACACAGTTGGTGTCCATCCAGACAATGTTGCGGATTACGATGAACAAAAACTTGAAACACTAATTAAAGACGCCCAAAAAGATGAAAGAAACAAATTGGTTGCAGTTGGCGAAATTGGGCTGGACTATTATCGAATTAAGGACAATAAAGAGCGGCAAAAGAAAGTTTTTATTAGCCAAATTGAACTTGCATTCAAATTTCATTTGCCAATCATAATTCATTGTCGTGAAGCCTATGGCGACACATTGGAGATTTTAAAACGCTATGCGCCTTTCAAATTTGGGGCAGTCATGCATTGCTATTCTGGCAGTTTGGAATATGCAAATGAATTATTGAAATTGGGAGTTAAACTCTCTTTCACAGGTGTTGTAACATACAAAAATGCAAATAATGTAAAAGAAGTTGCAAAAAGCATTCCGCTAGATAGTTTCTTTTTGGAAACGGATTGCCCGTATTTAGCCCCCGTTCCGCACAGGGGAGAACGCAACGAGCCAGCCTTTGTTATGGACACAGCAAAATATGTTGCCGACCTACGCGAAATGTCACTTTCCGACCTAATTTCTGCCACCGACCAAAACGCAACAAAGTTTTTTAAATTTTAAAAATTAAAAGAAGTTGAAAAATTTATAAAAATATGATAATATAAAAATATGAAAAAACAAAAAATCCATGAAAGCGAATACAAAATAGTTATAGATCAATCTATTTTTAAAACATTTAAAAATGTTGGCGATTTTTTTAATTATTTAAAAGACAAAGAAGAGTGGTTTTATAAATTATATGAATTCGGCAATGAACAAATTGGAGATACTCTTTTTGTAAGTAAATTTAAAATAAAAATTGTAACACCATCATCTGGGCAAGAATTGTTTGATGAAGAAGAAACAAAAACACTTGTTGAGTTGTACAATGCTTTGCAGAGAAAGGGCATAGAACTAAATTTTGCGTTAGTCTCGGAATATGGATTAGAGGTAGAGATAGAAAAGGCGATAGAAGCCAGTCGCAAATTAAATGATTGGGTAAATGAAATTAAATCTGCAAGAAGGAAAGATAAGGAACTTTCCCCATACGAAAAATATTTATACGCTTATGATATTGTAACCAAATTTAGTTATAACGAAGAAGAAAAAGGGCAGAATAATGATATTTCTAGACATTTAATCACCATCTTAACCGGAGATAAAATTGTTTGTGCCGGCTATGCCAATTTGTTAAGTGAGTTATGCAATAGATTGGGTCTTTCTTGTTATACGCAAGGAGTAAATAAAAACCATGCAATATGTTATGTAAGAATAGACGATGACAAATGGGGTATTCATGGAATTTATGCTTCAGACCCTACGGCTGATAGCCAAAACCCCGTAATTGACGGAAGAGTTCAAGAAAGACCACAAGGTTTTGCTAATGCTACAATTAAACATGAAGATTATATAAAAACAAACATTTTAACAACTTGGGGATTAATAGGTAAGGTTGATGATTACACTGAGGTTTCTTTAAAAGGTTTAATTAAATTCTTTACCGAACAAGATAAAGAAAAAAATCAACAAGCCGTTGAAGAATTATTGCATAATCCAACAGACATAGAACATGACACAAACCTTAGAGCCTACATTTCAACTCTAATTTCAAAAAATCTTTCAAAAGAAGAACAACTTAAAATTTTACAAACAAAGAGTTGCTTTGCGGGTACAAACACCATTTATTCAGCGGGTGGGGTTAATGTTTAACCTTGACAATGTAAAAAATTTGTTGTAAAAACAACAGATTTTTTATTTTAAACACAACAAAAACTTATTTTATTAGCAAAAATTTTTTAAAAAATTTTAAAAAAGGGTATTGACAAAATTTTTTAAAGTGTTATTATACTTGTGTCAGTTTGGACGGATGGTCGCAAGTTTTAATTAATTTGAGGAAAGTCCGGGCTTCACAGAGCAGGATGCTTGCTAACGGCAAGTCTAGGCAACTAGAAGGAAAGTGCAACAGAAAATAACCGCTATACCCCTGAGTGGTTAGTAAGGATGAAAAGGCGAGGTAAGAGCTCACCGCAGGTTTGGCGACAAACTTGGTCCATGCAAACCCCATCTGAAGCAAGGTAAACGTATTCGCTTTAACGCTGCTCGCTAGAATACATACACCGCTAAAACCCTAAAGCAATTTATGGTTTAGATAGATGACCGTCTAATACAGAACCCGGCTTATAGGCCAAACTGCCACCTAAATGCTTTCATCCTTTTGGATGGTGGAGAATGAGATTAAACTCATTCTCTATTTTTTATTGTTTGTTAAGGCGATATTCGTCATAATATTTGCCATTTTTAAAATCTTCTTTTATGAGTTGAAGTGCTTTATTTTCGATTCGGGAAACATAACTGCGGCTAATATTGAGCATGGTTGCCACTTCGTTTTGGGTGTGCTCAACGCCGTCTTTAACGCCATATCTAAGCGAAATAATCAAAAATTCACGCTCATTAAGCAATTCTTTCATCTTTTCAACTATTTCTTGCATGAGGACTTTCCGCTCAACCACTTTGTCTGGGTCGTCCTCTTCTTTTTGCGGAATTATATCTCTAATTGTGAGCTCGTTTCCTTCTTTGTCAATGCCAATGTTTTCATCTATGCTGACGCAAACTTTGTGTTTTTTGTTGGCGCGGAGTAGCATGAGCATTTCGTTTTCAATGCACCTACTTATGTATGTAGAAAGTTGCGAGCCTTTTTCTGGCTTAAAACTGTCAATGCCCTTAATAAGCCCAATTGAGCCAACAGAAAGCAGTTCGTCAGCCTCGGCAGCTCCATTATATTTTTTGCCACATGGGCAACTAATCGCATATTGTGATTAATCAAAGTTTCCCGCGCTTTTTTGTCGCCTTTCATCATTAAATCCACATATTTTTCTTCATCTTCCTTGCTAAGCGGCTTTGGAAAACCATTATATTCATTAACATATCCATGAAAAAACATAAGTTTTGATAAAAACTGACTTAGCGTTTCAAAAACCATTTTCCACCTCATGAGTATATATGGCGGAAAATGTGGAAAATTGTCTGTCCCAGGCGAAAAATTGCCCTCTTTTATCATTCGCAAAAATATATTTTGCGAATTTCTTTATTAGGCAATTTTTCGCCTTACTATGAGGGACAACCATTTAACCCCACTACGAAACAAGTTTCTTGTGGGGACCCCTTATCTTACTCTTCGAAATGGATTCTTCGGCGCACTTCGTTTGCTCAGAATGACAGGGGGATTCATTGCGCTAAGGAATGAGAGAGAAAAAAGAAGGAAAGAGCTTTCTTTTTTTTGACAAATCGCAATTTTTTGTTATAATAACTTTATGGCTAACAGAGATAAGATACGCAATTTTTGTATTGTGGCACACATTGATCATGGCAAATCCACGCTTGCAGATAGGCTTATGGAGCAAACCGGCACTGTGCTAAAACGTGATATGGAAGACCAATTGCTGGATAGCATGGACAT
>CANQHS010000056.1 GCA_947623795.1 uncultured Clostridia bacterium
CAGGCGTGGATATGAAAACGGTTTCAGTCCGCGCCGGTCACGCCCGCGCCAGCACCACTTCGGACTTTTACAGCCACTTTATCAAGAACTCCGACATCCACGCGAGTGAAGTTATAAACAAAATTTTTGAATAAATTCTAGATGCAAAGAAGAGATGTTTTTATAATGTAGTATTTTATGCTATAATACCATTAGAGGCTAAAATGGATAAAAAATTAATTTATGAATCACAAAATGAACATCCTGGGTATGGTGCTGGCAGTGGAACAACTGAATTATATGAATATGAGTGCCCATGTGGTAAGGGAAAGATAATTGAAGAGCATGACAACATCCCGGGATTTAGAGAACATGATGTTTATATAGATTGTGAGGTCTGTTCAAAATTATTTGATATAAACACGAACAATGGAACAAGAAATTGGAAATTAGACGGTTTTTTAATTTCAGGATTAACTAAATCGAAGCTACGTTTAGATGAATCAGTTAAAAACCAAAATGTTAAAGATGTTTTAACAAATTTATTTGAATTTTTAAGCTGGATATTTGCAATAAGAGAAAAATGCAAGATAAAGAAAGAAACAAATCAAAAATTTTTTGCCTTAAAAGATGTTTTGGACTTAATTAAGCATGATTACGATTTAATCAAACTAAATTTTTTAGCTATTAAGACTGAACCAAGTTATCAATATCCGTATCAATATCCTCGGAAATATGAATCAAAAGTTAAATTCGGGAATATAGACGATTTGAAAGATATTGGGGAAGAACGTCTTTCGAGATACAAAAATAATATTGAAAACAATATTGTGTCAAATCTTGCTAATGAAATATTTGAAGATACTATTAAAGTATATAACAAATTATAAAAAGACGACTAAGTAGCCGTCTTTTTTGTTTTGAAATTGGTGCAACCGAGCAGATTTGAACTGCTGACCTATCGCTTAGGAGGCGATCGCTCTATCCAGCTGAGCTACGGCTGCATATTGGTGTTTTTTGTGTTTCGAAGTTGATTTTTGTCTTTGAATTTTGAGATTAAATTCATTTAGGGCTTTTTCATTTGTCTTTCAATTTTATCTTTTTGAGCGGCAAGTTGGAATTTTGCGTCTATGGTGGAGATTTGGTGACTTTTTGAAATTTGGTTGTTGGTGGCGGGCGTTAAATTGTCGGTATTTAGGGCGATTTGGCGCTTTTTTGTTATGTTCGACTTGATACTTAGGATGCGGACCCTCTATCCTACTGAGGTACTCCTGCATTTGAATTTAAGATTTGGTGAGTCTGTGATTCTGGTGTTGTTGAAGCTTTAAGTTCATCGATTTTAAGCAATGCTATTATAGCATAATAGAAATTAGATTGCAACAGAAATGTTTAAATTCAGTTTGGAAAAATTTTGGTTAGACATTTAAATGTAAAATAGCGGGGGACTGTAATATATTTATATTAATTATATTTGGCTCGCAAAATAGCAGTTGATATAAAAATGATAGCATAAAATTAGATTACAATAGAGATGCTTAAATTTGGTTGAGAAAATGGCGGTGTAACAATAGCATAAAATTAGATTGCAACGGAATCTGTGTGATTGATAAAAATTGTTGATGTCAATGAAAAATACAATTTAAATTATATTATATATTAGGTACAGTAAAGTAGCAAAATACCAAATGATAGTATGAAACTGAATTGCAATTGCTTAAATTCAGTGAGAAAATTGTTGGCGCTAAACAAATAATACTAGAAAAGCAGAGAGAATAATTTTATTTGTCCACTTAAATGGGTGGCGGGTAGGACAGGCAAGGTCTCAATTTATCTAAAGTTAAAAATTGAATTGAAAGGAAACATGATTTAATACTAATTAAATTTTTTGTTAATATGATTACCTTATTTTTTTAATTTTAAGAATTGGAGCACGGATTTGAAAGTTTGTTTAAATTCTTTTGTCCAGCAATGTGCAACAACCAGAAGCACAGCCGCAAGAATTCCGCATACAGCAAAGCGGGCGATCAATAGTGCAATTCCGCCAACAGGAATTAAATTGCAAACGAAATAACAAGCAGCTCCAACACCGACCATCACCAAAGTGTCGTAAGCATATTTGATGAAGTATGTGGCAACGCTTCTTTTGAAATAGTGTTTGTATAAAACATGCGGCTCAACCCAGAAAGGTGCTATCAAAGTGCTTATAATCGTGCCTAAGAATATGCCATTTATGCCAATCCAGCGGGCGAGCAGAATTGATGACGCTAAATTTACAACCGATTCAACAATAGGCTTCCATCTATCTTGCCAAAATAACCCATTGCAGTTTTTAAAAATTTGAACTCCGGCACGCATTTGATTTAGATAAAAGCTTAAGCATAACAAAATTACGGTTGAATTGGAAAGCATCCAATTTTCGCCAGATCTTCCCGTCCAGCAGGCGATGAATGGTTGGATTAACACAAATAAACAAATTGTGCAGAAAGCCGCTAAAAACGAGAATATAAAGTTGATTTGCTTGTAGTTTTCATAAACATATTCTTTTGGCTTTGAGGATATCAAGTTACCTACACTACCAACAAGGGTGGTGTTGAGCAACCCGATAAGCAATGTCAATGAAGAAATAATCAATGCATAATTGGCATAGATACCCACAAGGACCGACCCGAACATGGCGGATATCAAAATATTGTCTGTTGCTCCAACAACTGCTCCGCCAATTTTGTGTGCCGTTAGTGCAAAAACATTTTTAGAAATTCCGTTTTTGGTGTCTTTGTCAAGTTCGACAGAAGTCTTCACTTTCAATTCTGGAAATTTTTTGTTTGTAACGACTTGAATTAGCACGCATTCTATAATTGTGAAGGCAATATTGACCGAATAAAATATGTAGTAATTTTTAAATAATAATAACGCTCCAATTTGTGTTATTGTCATCGCAAACATACAAATTGTTATAATTTTATTTTCAATATCGTTGCGCTGATATGCCAATAAAACTGCTCTTTTGTGTGCAGATAAATAACCAACGACCGAGTTTACAAGATACATTATGAAAAGCAAATATATGTTGATGGGAACTGTGGTTGCGTCTTTTATAAAAAATTTCAAGAAAGGCGTTAAAACGAATCCAACAACAAGCACAAATGAAGCAATAATTAAATAAAACTTTTTATATAATTGTTGCAAAGCTCGAATTTTTTCGATATCGTTATCCGCAACGGGCTTATACATCGAGTAAATTATGGCAGAGCCTATGCCAAGTTCTGCCAAATTCAAAAATGCAAAAATGTTAGAAAAAAGTCCGTTTAATCCAAGGTATTGAGCACCCATAATGTAAATCAATGCGGTGCGCAAAATAAACTGCAACAAAAGTTGTGCGGCATATTTTATTATGCTAAAAACTAAAATTCTTCTTACATTTTGAGTTCGGCTTGCCATCTATTTTCCTTTTTAGAAAAGCTCTAATTGTTTTTTGTTTCGTTTTCTTTTTCAATCTTTTTTTGCCATCTGCGTTCTTGAATTTTTTTTACATTTTTTGGACCAATAATCTTTTTAATTAAATTTTTTATTTTGTTAATAATTCTTTGCCAAAAATTTGGCTTTGTTACCCAAGTGGCGGCATACCAATGAATACTATATGTATTGTTGGTTA
The DNA here is from genome assembly GCA_947623795.1 of uncultured Clostridia bacterium. Lineage (GTDB taxonomy): Bacteria > Bacillota > Clostridia > Christensenellales > UBA1242 > Onthoplasma. The sequence continues at coordinate 3,632 of CANQHS010000056.1, forward strand.
TAACCGGCTCTCTTTCACCATATTTCAAAGGGCAAAAATATTCTGTGCTATAAACCTTCACATCATTTGTGAGATTTTGATTTTGATTGTTAAAATTTAATCCATATTTGAGCAGTGTTCTTGTTGTGTTCACGCATACAGTTTCACCAATATTAAAATTTGCGTGATTATAAAATTCAAGCATTTCATTTAAGAATGGATGCCCTTTTTCGCTTCCTATTATTGAGCCTGGATTAACAGAATTTGGGTCGTCAAAACCCATAAAACATTTGTTGTTTAAAAGGTCATCTAAAGGCCGCAAAAGTTCCACATCAGTATCTAAATAAATGCCCCCCTCATTATACAAAATTTGGAATCTAAAAAAATCAGAAACAAAAGCCCATTTTTTTGCTTCGTATGCTTCTTTGCAGTATCGATTTTGATTTACATCCAAATTAGTTTCATCCCATCGCTTGATTTCATAGTCTGGACAATATTTTTTCCAGCTAGCAATGCACTTTTCAGCAAGTTCGTTGAGTGGATTTCCGCCAATCCAGACATAATGGATAATTTTTGGTATCACGACATCTCCTTTAAATATAGATTAAACATATCTAATATTTTATTAACTTAAAACCTTTTATTTGCCATAAATTCTTTTTCTGTGCAAATACATAAAATATGCAGGTAAAAATGTTAGGATAAATAAAAATTTTGAATTCGCTTTTTTAAATTGTTCGCTCAATTTTAATTTCCCCGCCATTGAGTAGAGAATATATGTGATTGTGTATTTGATTTTATATTTCAACTTAAATGGCTTGGATGTCATTTTCAGATAAAACTCTGCAGCGCCTTTTGGATTTCTGAATAATGTTTTTTTAATGCCATCAGACAATCCGCCCGGCTGATATTCGGCAAGATAAATTGTTTTGTTGTAGAACTTCATATCATATTTGAGTGCCATGTCGCACCAAACTGTTGATTCGCTAACAAAGTTTTCATTTTCAAAAACAGGAAAAGGATATTGTTTTAAAATTTTTGTTTTAATCACTTCGGCTTTGTCACCAAAACTATTTTTATTGTAGCGTTCATTAATAAAGTTGTCCACGATTTCATTTCCGGAATAATTGTTGCCCAAAACTTGGTTGTTTAATTCACTTTTTAAATATCCCAAACCGCAAATGGTGTCAATGTTTTCAATTGTGGGGTAATCGCTGCAAATAGTTTCAATCGCATCATTTGGCAAGAGATCGTCACTATCCACAATAAAAGTTAGTTCTTCATTTATAACTTCCATCGCTTTGTTAATTGCAGTGTGTTTGCCGCCATTTTCTTTTTTTATGTAAACGATTTTAAATGCATCAGTTTTAAACGAATTTACAACTTCGCTTGTGTTGTCTGTTGAGCCGTCATCAATAATGTACCAAGTGAAATTAAAGTTTGTTTGGTCCAATAGGCTTTTAAACAATCTTGGCAAAAGTTTGGCTCTATTGTATG
>CANQHS010000057.1 GCA_947623795.1 uncultured Clostridia bacterium
CGAGAACTTGCTTCGAGTGGGTAAGCGCAGCAACCGCTTAAAGACTTTCAATTTTTTGTGAACACAAAAAATTTAGTTTGAGGGCGAGTTGCGAGCTAGCACTCTTATCTTATGATTGCTAACTCTATTTTATGCACGCTGCTAGCGTTTGTCAAGCAAAAATGTCAAAATTTTTAAAATTTTTTTAAAATTTTTGTAAAGAACGATTTTGTAACGCTTATATCTAAATATTAAATTATATATTCATATATTTAGTTATGAATATAGATTTTTATATTATCTATATTTCATAATGATTCTCTTGTTAATATTTTATAACTGATAACATTATTTTAAATTTAAATTATAATTTTTTAATTACAATGTTATAAAGCAATATAAATAAAAAGAAAAGGCTTTGCCCTTTCTTTTCAAAAAATGCTTGACTTATTAATCTACACTGAGCGGATCGTCAAATTTATAGCCCAATTCAATAAGCCCATTGATTAATTCTTGGTTGCCTTTATTGTTTTTATAAGCACGGTTAATGTCGTAAAGCCACCGACCAACAGGATAGTCATCTCCAACGCCCGCTTCTTCTAATAATATATACTTACTAAGTTTATATTTTTGTGGAATATTATTTAAATCCACACCCTTATTTACTAATAATTTAAATATACGCAATTTTTCTTGCGAACTTACAAAAAATGCTTTCTTTTCTTTAACTCTAAAACCTAAAGCACGCAATCCTTCAATAAATTCTTTACCTCCTACGCCACGTTTTGCATTATCAAGCGCAAGGCCAATATTATAATCCTTTTCTACACATGCTTGTTCTAATAAAATATAATCACTTAATCTTGCTTTAAATTTAATTTTATTTAAATCTACACCATTATCCACCAACAATTTACAAATGCGAAGTCTTTCTTGCGTGGTTAATTTTGTTCTTTTCTTCTCTTTATCTCTAAATCCTAAAGTGCGTAATCTTTCAATAAATTCTTTAACAACTTTGCCTTGTTTTGCATTATGAAGCCACTGACCGATAGGATAATCAAATTCTGCTCCTGCTTTTTCTAATGAGAGATACTTGGTTAGTGTATCTTCATGTTTTATATTATTTAAATCTACATCATTATCCACTAATAATTTACATATTCTTAACTTTTCTTTCGTGTCTACATTGTTTCGTTTCTTTTCTTTATCTCTAAATCCTAAAGCTCGCAATCCTTCAATAAATCCTTTACCTCCTACGCCATTTTTTGCCCTATCAAGCCACCTACCGATGTTATAATCTATTTCTGCGCCAGCCTCTTCCAATGAAATATATTTTTTTAGTGTGTCGTGGACATAAATTTTATTTAAATCAACGCCTTTATCTACTAGTAATTTTAATATGCGAAGTTTTTCTTCGATGGAAACGATATAATATGATAGCATTTTATCCAGTTCGCGGATTTGGCGTAAAATTTTGTCCTCTTTTTGTAGGCGCATTATTAGTTTTTGAATGGTTGGGTCGTCCGTTTTGCGAGTGGCAATGGTGCGGAAAAAGTCGGTTATTTGATTGCTTTGTTGCTGATATTCAAATGTGGAGCTTATGTTATTGACAAAATCCAAAATGAGTGGATGGGCTTTATCTTTTCCGCTGGCGAGTGCCCTGCCAAGTTGCTGCTGATAAACTATAAATGAATCTGTTGAGCGGAGCATTATAACGCCATCAAGGTCGTCAATATGCACACCTTCGCTAATCATATCAACTGCAAAAGCAATTTTTAAGCCCTTGCCCCTTGCTCGCCTAAACATTGCAAGTTCTTCATGCGCATTTGGGTTGCTTGAATTGATGTCATAAACTGCAGCTATGTTAAGTGCGCCAAGCATATCCAATATTTCGTTCCTATTTTTTTGGGACATGGCAATATCATCTGAAAACACAATAAATTTGCCATTTGGGTGCTTTTTTAAATGTCTTAAAAGTTCTTCCTTGATGCCGCCGCTTTTGACAATTTCAGTTTTTATCTCGTCAACCATTTGAGTGCATTCCACTCGCTTGCGGTCATCTTTTATCTTTTGAATTTTGCGTTCGAGCGATGTCAACATTTTTTCATATGAATAAACCGCTGTGTAATAGTCCGGAATCGGCAAAATGCCCTGCTCTATTGCATCGGCGAGCGAAATTGTGGAAACAACATTGCCATTAAACACTGTTTGGGCAACATCTGTGCCTGTTGAGCGCACTGGTGTTGCTGTTAGGCCTAAGATTTTGGCGTTAGAGTTATTGAGTGCGATTTGAACTGCATTGCCCCATTTGTTTTCGTCCACATGGTGGAATTCATCAACCACAATATGGCTGAATTGCTTGATAAAATCATTAAAACGAGTTTGCTCGAGCATGGAAAGTTCAACATCTTTAAGTTCTTCTTCGCTATATTCATGATTGCTGCGTTTTAACATGCTTAAAAGCTTTGCATAAGTTACAAACTCAATATGTTCTAGCAATGAATTTTTGCCAACACTATTTAGATGTTCCCTTACTTGATTTATAACCGCATGAGTTGGAGCCAAGTACAAAATTTTGGCATTTGGATGTGCGGGAATTGAAATTGGCGGATGTTTTAAACTTTTTGAATAGCTAATTCCACCATTTAATTCATTGTTTAACCAACGAATTGCCAAAAATGCCTTGCCAGTTCCTGTGGCATGGACAATTGCAACACGCTTGCTCCCATCGTTGAACGATTTTGCTATTTTATAGTATGGAAACAAGTTGTGTTGCATCAATATTTCATCTTCTTTAACCAATCGCCTAAAAGATTTAACAATTAAATGCTTTTCGCTCAATTTGAACTTCATATCTATATTTTAGCACAACAAAAAAAACTTGTCAAGGACAAGAACAAGATTTTAGTTTGAAAACAAAAATATAGTTTTAACTTGTGATACTTGATTTTAATATGTTGAGCCTTGTGATTTAATCAAATTTTGCAAATCGCGTTTGATTTGTGGGTTAAGTTCGCAATATTTGCTGCAACGCGACAAAAATCTTTGTGGATCTTTGATTGAGCCTAAGAGTTTTTCATATGTAAAATACATTGTGTCATACAACTCGTTTAGTATATCGGGATTTTTTCTAATTAACTCCATAATAAAGTCCACATTGTCTCCATATTGTTTTGGCAAAATTATAATTGGGGCTTTGTAAACAAGAATTGCATCCATCAAAAAATCTTTTAAATTTTCATATTCGTTTATATTTATACTCAATCCCTTGCCCATCAATAGTGCTTGATTTAAAACGTTGTTGGCAATTTTTTTATCTTTATAGTCCATAATTCTCCTTTGTGAATAGTTTTGTTATATTAATCCATTTAATAAATTTTGTCAATAAATTATTGCAAAATAGTCGAAATTTTTACAATATTTCCATGATTATCGCGTTGGACAGGGAAAATTTGTTTTCAGCGATTTTAAGATGACCGTTTTTTATCTCTATCATGCCTAAATCTTTTAGTTTTTCAATTTGTTTTTGGCGGGTTTCAAGCAGATTTTCGCCAAATTCTTGAGAGAACTTTTTTAAGTCTATTCCCTTATTTGTTCTAAGATTTAGCATTATTCGTTCGGTGCGTTTCTGCTCGTTTGTTAAAATTTCTTTGTTTTTTGGCAATTCGCTTTTGCTTATGCTGGCAATATATTCGCCAAAAACAGCTGTGTTCCAAAATCTTGTTCCATTCAAATAACTATGAGCGGCCAGCCCAAGACCTAGATATTCAACATTGTTCCAATATTTAAGGTTGTGTTGGCATTCAAAGCCGGGTTTTGCGTAATTTGAAATTTCATAACGGATGAATCCCGCCGCGCTTAGAAGTTTATTGACCGCATTATATTGTTTAACAATCGCCTCATCGTTTGGAATTGTTGTTAAGCCCTTTTTAACTTTGTTTTCAAGTGGAGTGCCCTCTTCAAGTTGCAAGGTGTATGCTGAAATATGGGTCACATTTTGATTTAGCAAATATTGGATTGTGTTTTTAACCGAACTTAAATTCTCGTTTGGCAAGCCTAAAATTATATCCGCACTCACATTTTTAATTTTCCCATTAAGAAGTTTAAAAGTATTGTCCACATTTGCTCGTGTTTGAAGCCTGCCGACGCCATTTATTATTTTATCTGAAATGTTCTGCACGCCGACACTTATGCGATTTATTCCTGCCAAAAGATATTCATTTAATTTTTGCTCATTAAAGCTATTGGGGTTGACCTCGATTGTAAATTCATAATTTTTTGCTATTTTAAAGCTAGAAAACAGCTTTTTGCTCAAAGTTAGAATAAAGCCATCGAAAACTACGCTTGGTGTTCCGCCACCAATGAAAATTGTGTCAAATGTTTTTGACTTGAAAGAGTCTTTAACAAGGTCAATTTCTTTGAGCAATGCATTTAAATAAGCTTTTTGATCGCCCTCGCCCATGCAAAAAGAAGCGAAGTCGCAATAATCGCACTTTTTGCTGCAAAATGGGATATGGATATATAGGCCATAGTTTTTCATAGAATTAGTCGTCTAGTTTTAGGATTGTAACAAATGCTTCGCTTGGCAAGTCAACACTGCCCAACCTTCGCATACGCTTTTTGCCTTCTTTTTGTTTTTCTAGGAGTTTGCGTTTTCGCGTTACATCGCCACCATAACACTTGGCAAGCACGTCTTTACGCATGGCAGAGATCGTTTCCCTTGCAATAACTTTGCCGCCAATCACCGCTTGAATCGGGATTTCAAACAAATGGCGCGGAATTACTTCTTTAAGTTTTTCACACAACGCGCGCCCGCGTGCATATGCTTTATCTTTATGGACGATGATAGATAACGCATCGCAAATTTCGCCATTTAGCAATATATCTAGTTTAACAAGGTCGCTTTGCTGATAGCCATTAAGTTCATAATCCATGCTGGCGTAGCCCTTGCTTATTGATTTGATTTTATCAAAAAAGTCATAAACTATTTCATTGAGCGGCATTGTGTAGATAAGGCGGGTGCGGTTTGAGTCTATATATTGCATATCGAGATAGACGC
>CANQHS010000058.1 GCA_947623795.1 uncultured Clostridia bacterium
GCCGCGGCCATGAGTGCCGCCATGCAGCCCGAACTTGAAGTTTTGCAGGAAAAATATGGCAACAACAAGGAAAAACTCAACCAAGAGACGAACAAACTTTATAAAAAATACAACACCGGCTTGGGCGGGATGTGCATCATCATGCTCGTTACCATGATTTTGAACATCGTCATTGTGTTCACACTTTATGGCGCAGTGAGAAATTATGGAAACGACAAGTTGTATGAAAGCTACGACCAAATCCACCAAGCTTATGCTGTGGAATATGAGGAAAAATTTGCAGAACTAGGCGAAGGGCACGAACTTGAAGCACAAAACTATGCAATTGAAGTGGCGCAAGATAAATATGACGAACTCGCCAAACAAAACAGCTGGCTTTGGGTTAAAAACGTCTGGAAAGGCGACACCAACACTAGCCAATTTGTGGATTTTGGCTCTTACGCAAATTATCGCGGATTTAGTGAAGAAGAACGCGCAACGCAAGAAGAATATTATAAAATTATAACCGCAAATGTTGGTGGCGGAAATGCCGCAAATGGCTATTATGTGCTCATCATTTTGGCGGCGGTTGTGAGCTTCCTAACCCAGCTCATATCCATGCTTTTGTTGCAGCCAAAAGGGCAAAAGATGCCAATGATGAACAAAATTATGATGGCAATCATTCCTATCACTATGATTATCTTGGCGTCCACCTCGAACGTCGTCTACACGCTTTACGTCATCGCCAACTCGCTCATCACAGCAATAATTTCGACAATTATTTCACTCGTTATGAAGAAAATCAACAAAAAATACGAGGGCGAAAACGGAAGAAAACTCCTCGCCAAGAAAAATGTCGAAGTCGTCGAATACTCCCGCAACTATAAAAAATAAAGAATTTTTATCGAGTTGGTCAATTTTGTGGTTTCTTGATTTAAGGATTTGCCGCTCTGCTCGCCTTTGCAAGTTGATATCTCGCCGAGCAAAAGTATTTGCTCTTGCTCGATTGGCACTTGCAGGCTGCGCTCCCCACTGCGGCATTCGCCTTGCGGGGTCCCCGTTAAGAACTTGCTTCTTAATGGGGAAGAGGAACAAACAAACTTAGGCTTATGTCCGCAATACTTTGCGGACTAGCTAAAGTGCAGTTTGTGACGTCCTAAGTCGTTTCACGACAAACCCTTAAATAGAAACCTAAAAACAAATTTAATCAATCAGATAAAAATTAGCGTAAAAAAGGTATAATTTGAAATTAAAAGGGAATTGAGTGACGTTGTCATTCTGAGCAAACGCAGTCGAACGGGTCTAAAAACAAGGAGTGAGAATATGAATCAATATCTATTGCTATTATTATCTACGTTGGGTTTTATATTGTTTTATTTAATTACAAAACATGCAAAATGGAACGAATGTTTTGATAACTTTCCACAAAAATATTTAGTTTCAAACAAATTCCTTCTTGCCTTATATATAATTCCACCAAAGAAAAAAATACCAATTTGGTTATTTGTTCTATATATTTCACAAATGTTATTCTTTATCTTTGTTATTATTCTTTATTTATTATTTTGGATAAACGCTTCGACTTATTGGATTATTGTCAGCAAATGGATTTTGGGGGTGTATTTCCTATATATTTTATGTTTCCTAATACCGTGCGCAATTGTCCATGGGTTAATGTTTAGAAAATATATAGAAAAGAAATAATCCAACCGATATGGGAAAATTTTACCCGTTAGAACAGCAAGAACAATTTGGTGTGATTGGAATGGGGATGAATTTGACTGACTAATTTTACAAATAAAGCAAAACACTTGCTTTTTTTCTTTTTTTGTGCTATAATGTTTCAAATTAATGGATTTTTTAATGTGTTGATTTGAAAAAGGAGTATTTTATGCAAATTGAAGCAAGCGGCAAAAGCGTTGAACTTGCAATTCAAAATGGGCTTTTGGAGTGCGGGAAAAAGCGTGAAGATGTTGAAATTAAAGTTGTTGAAAATGGCGGATTGTTTAAAAAGGCAAAAGTTATTTTATCTTGGGGCGAGGCAGGGAATGTGGTTGAGCCAGAAGTTGAAGAAGAAGTAAAAATTGACGAGCCTAAACTTGAAACCGAGCAAGAAGAAGTTAAAACAGAAACAAAAGAAAAGCCAAAACGCATTGTGGATACTGCTAGGCTTGAGGCTAAGGGCAAAGAATTTTTGCTTGGCTTGGCACAAAAGGTGGATGAAAATGCCACAGTTGAAGCAACCGCTGGGGAAAATGAAATTTCCTTTGCTGTTAAAGGCGAAAAATTGGGCAAGCTAATTGGTTTTCATGGCGAAAACATTCAAGCTATTCAACTTTTGCTTAGCGGCTTAAAGTTGAGAAGTGAAGGCCCGGTTAGGATGTATTTGGATATTGATGGTTACAAATTTAACCGCAATCAATCTATTGTGGATTTGGCAAACAAAGTGGCTGAACAAGCAATTAAAATTGAGCGAAATATTCATCTTGACCCTATGAGTGCTTATGATAGGCGAATTGTGCATACCACCTTGCAAGATAGGGATGATGTTACCACCGAATCTACCGGCGAAGGCGAAAAACGCCACGTTGTGATTAAACCGATTTTCAAACGTTAAGCAGACGCTCGATTGTTACAGCTCACTAGACGCTTGGACGCTAAATCGTTCACCGCAAAAAACCTCGCTCTTAGGCAAATATGGAAAATTTAAATAAAATGAGGTCGGTTGCTGTTTCGTTAGGCGTGTTTAAAATTAACTTATGTGCAATTGGAGGGAATATGGATAAAAACACAAGACAAATAATTAATAGTTTAAGGCGAAATGGAATTAGAATGTCCAGCACGCCAGTTAGAAATGGCGAGGACTACAAAATGGTGCAATACACAAATGCTGAGGGCAAAAGCATGCTTAAAATTGTTAAAAAGGATGAGCCTTTAAAAGAGGGCGAAGTTGTTTTTGATTTTGAACAGTTCCTTAAAGTTTGTCCTGAAAATGCGATGGGCGAAATTCCTTATACAATTGATGATGAAATTGACAAAATTATTGAAGAAAACAACAACTTAGATTAGTGGCAGCGTGCCACTTTTTTTTTGTTTTTAATAAAGCAATTAATTTTTTAAAATAAATTTAATTGAAATCAATTTTAAACTATTTTAAATTGACAATCACATTATTTGTTGTTATAATTATTATTGTTTTAAGGAGAAATTTATGGAAAACGTAGACGCACAAAGTGAATTTGAAATTAAGGTGGATAAAGTTAAAAGGCTTGAAGCAACGGGTGAAAAGGCATACAAGACCAAATTTAACAAAACGCATGAAATTCATGACCTTGAAAAATATGAGTTAGGCACGCATGTTAACATTGCCGGCCGCATGACTTTTAAACGCACATTTGGAAAGCTTATTTTTGCCCGCCTTTATTCGATTGGCGACAATTTTGATTATGATTTATCCAAGCCAATTCGCACCAGTGTGCAAATTAGTTTAAGTCAAAACATTGTGGGCGAAGAAAGGCTTAAATATTTTAAAGATTTTTGCGACATCGCAGACCACATTGGTGTTAGCGGTGAACTTGTTCGCACTCAAACGGGCGAATTGACCGTGCAAGTGGAAACTTTTGAGTTGCTCAGTAAAGCCCTTCGTGGCCTTCCAGAAAAATTCCACGGTTTGCAAGATACAGACAGCCGCTATCGTCAACGTTATTTGGACATAATTTCCAACGAAGACAGCCGCAAAGTTTTTATGGCACGTAGCAGGGCAGTTTCGTTTGTGCGTAGATTTTTGGAACAGAACGGATTTATTGAAGTTGAAACACCTGTTTTGCAAGTGGCTGTTAGCGGTGCAAGTGCAAAGCCTTTTTACACTCATCACAACGCACTTGACCTTGATTGCAATTTGCGTATTGCTTTTGAAACATGGCTTAAAATGACCGCCGCTGCCGGCTTTGACAAAGTGTTTGAGCTTGGCAAAGATTTTAGAAATGAAGGTATGGACCCAACACACTTGCAAGAGTTCACACAGGTTGAGTGGTACGCTGCATATTGGGATTTTGAAGATAACATCCGCTTCTTTAAAAAGTTTATTAAAGAACTTATGTTATACACAATTGGCACAACAAAAATTACCGTTGCGGGAAACGAAATTGATTTTGGAACTGAAAATTGGGAACGCATAAATTATGTTGAAAAGATGTGTGAAATTTTGGGTTTTGACTTTTTGCAAATTGACGATGTTAACGAGTTGATTGATAAAATTGACCATAACAAAGTTATGAGCAAAGCCGAGCTTGATGGTTACAAATCCACTCGTGCAGTTATTGACTATGTTTATAAAAAACTCATTCGTAGCAAGATTGTTGGCCCAACAATTTTATATAATTATCCTGCATTTTTGAAAACACTTGCAAGGCGTAACGATGCGGACGACCGAATTACAGATGTTTTCCAAGTGGTTGTTAATGGTGCAGAAATTTTGAACGCGTATAGCGAACTTGTAAATCCAATTCAGCAACGCGAAGCACTTGTTGCCCAACTTAAAGACAAGGCACAGGGCGATGACGAAACTATGGATTTGGACGAGGACTTCTTGCTCGCTATGGAACACGGAATGCCACCTATGTCAGGACTCGGATTTGGAATTGACAGATTCATTATGATGATCTACGACCTTCCAACCCTTCGCGACACAATCCTCTTCCCAATCATGAAGCCAAGTACAGATAAAAGCGAATAAATATATTTACTTTTTGTGACCAAAAAGTAACAAAAAGACACGCAAAAGGAACGTGAGTTTAAGGGATTGCCGCTCACTAAACGCTAGCGCTAAGTCGTTTCACGACAACCCCTTAAACTTCGTGCTATTGAAAATAATATTAAGTTATTTAATATATTCAATAGTCCGCTTAGAATAAAGGAAAAGGAGTAATGAGGGAAAAACTGCTCGCCTTTGCAAGTTAATATCTCGCCGAGCAAAAGTATTTGCTCTTGCTCGATTGGCACTTGCAGGCTGC
>CANQHS010000059.1 GCA_947623795.1 uncultured Clostridia bacterium
CGGAGCAGAAAACAATATCGACCTAACCGCCGGCAGCTATCTTGTAAGCTATGGCACAATCGTGACTGCTGCGGACGGAACAGTTCCAACAATAACGCTAACCGTTAATGGCAGTAATGTTGACGCAAGCACAAAAACGGGCGTTGGCAGTGCAACAACTGGGCTAAATGGAGTTTATCTAGTAAACTTGCCAGCGGACGGAACAATCGGTTTAGCGGTCAACCAAAACGCACAGTTGACTTATAATGGCACTTATTTGACAATACAAAAAATTGCCTAAATTATCTAAAACAAAAAAGATAGGAATTTTCCTATCTTTTTTAATTTTTATCGCCAAAGATTGCGTTATATTCTTCCATTGTGATGAGCACTTGTCTTGGCTTGCTGCCCTCTTGCGGACCGATGAATCCGGCGCGTTCCATTTGGTCCATCATTCTGCCCGCGCGGTTAAAGCCGACCGAATAACGCCTTGAAATCATGCTGCCGCTCGCTTGCTTGTTTTGGATGAACATGAAAAGCACATCTTTAATAAGTGGGTCGAACTCTTGCGAATCCAAGCCGCCTTCGCTATTTCCGCCCGACTTGTCTTGATAAGGATTTTTGATGGCTTTGCCTGTGGCTTCGTCATAAACCGGCTTGTTGTGCTCTTTGATGAATTCAACCACTTTTGCAATTTCTGGGTTGGACACATACGCGCCTTGAACACGCCTTGGCTCGGGTTTATCTTGCGGCTTAAACAACATATCGCCCTTGCCCAAAAGTTTTTCTGCTCCGCCACCGTCAAGCACGGTTTTGCTATCCATAAAGTTGGTGAGTGCGAAAGCAACTCGGCTTGGCAAATTGGCTTTTACTGTTCCCGTGATGACGTCCACGCTTGGTCGTTGCGTTGCAAGAACTAGGTGGATGCCTGCCGCCCTTGCTTTTGCGGCAAGTTTGGCGATGCGGTCCTCAATTTCTCGCTTTGCTTCGAGCATCAAATCGGCAAGTTCGTCCACCACAATCACGATGAATGGCAACTTTTCTTCCCGCTTGAATTTAACTGCATCGCTTTTATTGAATTCGTTTATGTTAACCACATGATTTTTTGCAAACAACGCATATCTGCGTTCCATCTCTTTTATTGCCCAATCGAGCGCGTTTATGGTCATCTCTTTGCCCGTTATAACTTCTGGAATTAATAGATGTGGAAGTCCGTTATAAGTGGTGAATTCCACCATCTTAGGGTCAACCAAAATGAGCCTTAAATCTTGCGGACCGGCCTTGTAGCACATTGAGAGCAACATTGTGTTTAAGCAAACGGATTTTCCGCTGCCCGTCGACCCCGCAACAAGCAAGTGTGGCATTTTGTCGAGATTGCAGAAAATTATGTCACCATTGATGTCCTTTCCAAGCACGAATGAAAGCGGATTTCCGCGCACTCTAAATTCATCGCTGTCCACAAGTTCGCGCAGGCTAACAGGCGAAATGCTGTCGTTTGGAACTTCAATTCCAACCGCATTTTTGCCCGGGATTGGCGCTTCAACACGAATTGCCCCGTTGGATGCGAGCGTCATGGCAATATCGTCCGCCATTTGTGCAATTTTGTTAACCGAAATGCCGCGCGGCATGGTGAGTTCATAGCGAGTGACTGCCGGACCAACTTGAACATTGTTCACTTTGGCTGGCACTTTGAAGTCCTCAAGCACTTGTTCAAGGCGAACGATGTTGTCTTGCAAGGCCTCTTCGCTTATTGGCGAGCTATGCTCGATAAAGTCCAACAACTCAACTGGTGGAGCAACATATGGCGGAATTTCCTCTTTTGGCTTGATGTCGTCAATCTTAACTTGCTCCGCGACTGGCTTTTTAACCTGATTTGGCAAGTGGAATTTTGAAATATCCACACTTGGGCGCACAACTTCGGTTTCCACAGTCGAGCCCAAGCTTTCGTTTTGTGCGTAGCCATATTCGTCCACATACTCTTCAACTTTTATGTTTGGCGTAATCTCTTGAGCGGCAGTGCTCTCTTGAGTTTCTTGCGGTGCAATTTCGGATTCTGCAACGTTCGGCTCGCTCTCAGCGCTAGGCTCAACGCTTGTTTCGTTGTCGTTTAAATCCAACAAGTCCTCATATTCGCTAACTTCGCTTTCAAGTTCGCTATAATCCTCGCTGTTGTCCTCAAAGATGTCGTCCTCTGGCTCACTTTCGTCGTAAGTTTCGTTATAAGAATCCAAATTTTCCTCATTTGGAACTTCGTCGTCTGGAACTTTCTCAGGCTCGCTTGGATAAACTTCTTTTGGCTCAATCTCTTCAATTTCTTTAACAGGCTCGGGCTCAATCGGTGTGTTTTGGCTTAGATTGTTTTGCCCGTTAACTTGCCATGGGCGAAGTTTTATTTGTGCGGGCTCGTCTTTCGGCTCATATTTAGGCTTGTTGTCCATAAACACATCGTTTTCGGGCGGAATGACCGGCTCGAGTGGGGTCAAAATATATTCGCGCTTGCTCATAGGCTTTGCCGGAGTTGGATTCAAGTCCACTTTTGGCATATCACTCGAAATTATTGTGGTTTCGCCTTTTTCTAGGCCTAGCCTTCGCTTTGCAATCTGCTTTTGTTTGTCCTCATCGCTCAATTTTGGCGCGGATGTGTCGTCCTCAAAATTTTCAATGCTCTTGAAATCGAATTTGCTCTTTTCCTTGTGGCCAATGTTTTTGTCCACAATAATGTAGTCGATAATAAGCCCAACAAAGATTGCGAGCAAGATAAAACTTAATATATATGCACCAACTAGCGTGATTGCCTTTTCAATTGGATATGAAATTAGGCTAAACAAAAGTCCGCCTGCAGTTGTCTTTGCCTTGTATGTTGCCGCCAAGAAGATTCCATAGTTGGTTTTATCCAGCCAGCCGGTCAAAATTAGATGCAAAATGAACCATATCATGGTAAGAGCGAGCAATAAATACACAAGATATCTTTTTTTGACCTTAATCACCTTTTTCGACAAAAACAATAGCGAAAAAGTTATGCCAATAAAGCAAATTGGGTAGACGCTAAGGCCAACAACGCCCAAAATGAAACTTCTAAGGAAATTTGGCGGCAGACAAACTAAAAAGATTGCCGCAAAAACGATGAGAGAAACTAGCGGCGCATTAACTTTAACTTTGCGCTTTTCCTTAATCTCTTTTTCCTTTTTAGGTTTAACGGGTTTTTCCTTTTTTTCTTTTTCTGGTTTTTTGTTAAAAGATGATTTATAAATGGCCATAATCAATTCCTTAACCTAAATTATACAAAAAAAATAAAAAAAATCAAATGATTTTATCCCCCTCCCGCCAAAGATCCAAAAGAGCCAAGATTTGTTATGTATAATTGGGAAAGCAAAGAACCATTGAAATATATTAACATTTGGGAAGAGTTGTACAACCCAGATTTTAACCGTGTCGAGTTCGACACGGTTACATTTTTTAATTTTTATTTAAAAGGGCGTCAATATAGCCGGAAACTTTAACAAGATTTTCCTTGTTGAGTTTAGATAGATTATTAATTAAAATTTCGCTTTCTTCGTTAGTGAGACTTTCATTTATTGTTTTAGGTTTATCAACTCCCAACAGCTCATCAACCGAAACATTAAAAATTTTTGCCAAATTAACAAGCGTTTGCAAGTCAGGCTCAACTTTATTCGTCTCATATGATGAATAAGTTGTTTGCGGAATTTTTAGCAATCTTGCAAGTTCTTGTTGTGAAATTTTCGACATTTTTCTATATTTTAACAAGTTTAAATTCATATTTTAATTATAAATTCATTAAAAACATTAACAAAAAACTTGCTAAATATTATATTGTTTTAACAAGATATTTGTTTGTTGCTGGTGCAACTTAACAAGAATGTTGCTAAAATAACGAGTAAATATCAACAACGTTGCTGGGCGTGTTTCCCCTTTTTAGACTTTTGCGCCCAGAAACTAAAAGAAAAAAGAACTGCGAGTGCAGTTCGTTTTTTTAGCCTTGAATTGAGCCGACCGTGCGTGGGAAGAATTCAACATCACGAATATTGCTAATTCCGGTTAGATACATAACCATGCGTTCAAAGCCCAAGCCATAGCCCGAGTGGACATTTGTGCCATAGCGGCGAGTGTCGAGATACCAAGAATAATCTTCCTCTTTAAGGCCGAGTTCGTGGATGCGATTTAGCAATTTATCTAGCCTCTCCTCGCGTTGGCTGCCGCCAATGAGTTCGCCAATTCCTGGAACGAGCAAATCCACTGCTGCAACCGTTTTCCCATCGTCATTTTGGCGCATATAGAACGCCTTTATGTCCTTTGGATAGTTGGTCAAGAACACGGGTTTTTTATAAACTTCTTCGGTCAAATATCTCTCGTGTTCGCTTTGCAAATCCACGCCCCATTTAATAGGGAAAGTGAATCGATCTTTAACCTTTTCAAGTTGTGCAATTGCGTCTGTATAGGACAAACGAACAAAGTCATTTTCCACAATATTTTTTAGCCTTTCAATCAAGCCTGTGTCAACAAACTTGTTCAAAAATTCGAGTTCGTCCTTGCACTCGCTCATGACATAATTGATGACATATTTAACCATCTCTTCTTCGTTGTCCATAAGTTCGTTCAAATCGCAAAAACAGATTTCTGGCTCCATCATCCAAAATTCTGCCGCATGGCGAGTTGTGTTCGAATTTTCCGCTCTAAAAGTAGGACCAAAGGTATAAGTCTTGCCGAACGCGTGCGTAAGTGTTTCCTCGTGGAGTTGACCCGACACGGTGAGCGACACTTTTTTGCCAAAGAAGAAGTCTTTTGAATAGTCCACCTTGCCCGAACTTGCAACCCTA